>JAFMES010000132.1 GCA_017856605.1 Chitinophagaceae bacterium | reverse complement strand
TTTCAGTGTAGGAATTGGAGCGGGATCCATATCCGTATAATCCAAATTCTCACCAGCCATTCCCCATACAAATGAATAGTTTGACGTGCCGCATCCAAAATGCATACTCCAAGGTGCAGAAAGCACCGCTTCTTCATTGGCCATTACAATGTGACGCGTTTCCTGAGGTTCACCCATGAAATGAAAGAGTCGTTGTGCCGCATCCAAGTCAAAGTACAGGTATACTTCCATTCGTCGGGTATGGGTATGCGGTGGTACAGAGTTCCACACACTTCCTTTTTCCAACACGGTCAGTCCCATTACCAACTGACAGCTTTGTATTCCATCCCGATGAATGTATTTATATACAGTTCGTTTATTGGAAGTAGATGCATCTCCCAAATGCACCGGAGCCGCTTTTTCGCGGGTAAATTTAACAGTCGGATAGGCCTGATGCGCAGGAGCTGAAAGCAGATAAAACTTTGCTGGCTTAGCGGAATCCGAGGAAAGGAAAGAAACCTTTTGTACTCCTTTACCCAGGTACAAGCATTCCATCTTTCGCAACGGGTATGATTTACCATCCACCAGCACTTCACCTTTACCTGCTAAGTTGATGATTCCCAGTTCACGGCGTTCCAAGAAATAGTCCGCCCGAAGTTCGGAGGGATTATCCAATGCAATCTTTTTTTTGACCGGCATGCACCCACCAACAATCATTCGATCGTAATGCGAATAAGTCAAATTCAAACGGTCTTGCTGAAATAACCCATCAATTAGAAAGTGATCCCGTAACCCCTGCGTATCCAACGCATTGGTTTCTTTTTTTCCTATGGCAAAGCGAATGTTCATCAGATGCACTTGATTCTTTCAAATATACGCATGGATTCTAAAAATGACTAAATTGAACAGCGTTATTCAAAACAGAATTCATGAAAACGATTTCACTGTATGTATTGCTTTTCCTTACTCTGGCATTGCACGCCCAGCGCAAGGCTTTGGTAGGCGGAACCCTGGTTGATGGATATGGAGGAAAACCCATTCTCAACAGCGTAGTCCTCATCAACGGAGAGACCATCGAGAAAGTTGGACGCAAGGGCGAAATCGACATACCCAAAGGCACACAGATCATCTCAACAGAAGGCATGACCGTTATGCCGGGATTATGGGATATGCACGTGCACATGATGATCAATGGTCACGCCGACTATCCCTATTGGGATAAAAAATATCCCCCGCTTTTTCAAAAAGTGATCATGCCGGCTTCTGCGCATCAATTGCTGATGGCAGGGGTAACCAGCGCAAGGGATCTCGGTGGGCCGCTGGAGGAAAGCATTTGGGTGCGCGATGCGATCAACCGAGGCGACATCCCCGGCGCAACGATGTACGTAAGCGGGCCCTTTCTCCAACATCGTCCTTACCCAGGTACGGAGCAATTCCGTTGGGGCGTTTACGGTGAGAAGGATGCACGTGAAAAAGTACAGCAACTTGCAAAAGCAGGTGTGGATTGCATCAAGCTGATCGATCAGGATGAAATGACCCGTGAGGAAGTGTTTGCCATTGTAGATGAAGCGCATAAACATAAACTAAAAGTAGTAGGGCACTCTCACCGTCCCAATGAAATCCGCATAGGACTTGAAGCAGGTGTCGATAATTTTGAACACACGGGACTGAGCTCTGCTCCTGCATATCCCGATGACATCATCAAAGCCATTGCTGAACGTACTGCTCAAATGAGCAAGGGGCCGTTATTCTGGACTCCTACCATTGAGGGACTTTATAATTATGAGGATGTGCGCGATAACCCAGAAAAAATTGATGATCCTTCCTGGCACTTGGGACTACCCGATTCGGTAATCAACGACATTCGACAATCCCTTCAATTTCCAGGGCGACTCAGTTACTTTCAACTCACGCCCATTCGCAAACCCACACTGGAAACCAAATTCAGGCAATTGCAAAAAGCAGGCGTGGTATTGCTCATAGGAACCGATAGTGGTATTCCTATGAAGTTCCACTCTCAAAGCACATGGAATGAGCTCGATGTTTGGGTGCGCGTCTTTGGAGTGGATCCCATTCAGGCAATCAAATCTGCAACATACTGGCCATCCGTATTTATGGGAGTCGATCAGAAAGTTGGGACCGTCACCGAAGGAAAGCAAGCCGATATCATTGCCGTAAAAGGTGATGCACTCAAGTACATCAACCTGTTGCAGAAAGTCGATTTTGTCATGAAAAAAGGAAAAGTTTATAAAGGGTAATATGAAAAAGATTGTTGCATTTGCCTTGCTGCTTGTTGCTCACTCTCTTTGCGCACAGCAAACACAAAAACCACCGCTACACGGAAAGAACTGGATGGCCATCACAGGAAAACCACTGGCTGCAACTGCTGGAGCAACTGTGTTCAACAAAGGAGGCAACGCAGTAGATGCAGCATGCGCGATGCTGGCCGCTACGTGTACCATGTGGGATGTATTGAGTTGGGGAGGTGAAACACAAACGCTGTTGTACAATCCCAAGACAAAAAAAGTCATCAGCATCAATGCAATGGGTGTTGCACCAAGTGGAGCAACGCCTGCATACTTTAAAAGCAAAGGATATAATTTCCCTCCCGAATACGGTCCCCTTGCAGCCACTACACCCGGCACTCCTGGCGGATTGTGTTATATGCTTGCAGAATACGGGACAAAAAGTTTGAAAGAAGTACTGGCACCTGCCATGGAGCTTGCGGCAGGATATCCCATCGATGCGCAAACTGCTAACAGCATCGAGCGACAAAAAAATCGCATTAAAGAATGGCCCTACAGCAAAAGTGTTTTCCTTCCGCATCTCGGCGAAAAAAGAGAAGCCCCGGAAGCAGGAGAAATTTTTGTACAGGCAGATCTGCTCAACACCTTAAAGAAAATGGTTGATGCAGAGCAAGAAGCATTGAAAAAAGGTGCATCCCGCAAAGTCGCAATCATGGCGGCCTACAATCGTTTTTACAAAGGCGATATAGCAGACGAATTCGTTCGCGGTTGCCAAGAACAAGGCGGATTGATTACCAAACAGGATCTCGCTCAATGGAAGCCCATCGAAGAAGCGCCAACGCATGTCAATTACAAAGGCATTGATGTTTACAAGATGCAACAATGGACTCAAGGTCCCTCTATGCTTCAAGCCTTGAATATTTTGGAAAACTTCGACTTGAAGTCGATGGGATACAACAGCACGCAGTACATCCACACAGTATATCAAGCGATGAGTATGGCATTTGCGGACCGCGATTTTTATTACGGTGATCCTTACTTTCCCCCTACAGAACCCATGAAAGGATTGCTCAGCAAAGAATACGCCAAGCAACGCGCAGCGCAGATCAACAAAGAAAAAAACGATCCGAATGTGGGTCCAGGTGATCCCTATCCTTTTGAAGGAAAATCCAATCCCTATGCTAGCCTGCTGAAAGCCCGCGGCTTCAGTGGATTTGAAGGCGGTGAACGCAATTTTGCTCCATCTCACGATACAGGAGGACTGGCCATGTTGGATGAAGCATACTATGAGCGACTCTGGGCGGGTACGACTTCTGTGGAAGCAGCCGATAAAGAAGGTTGGATAGTTTCAATCACTCCCAGCGGCGGATGGATACCAGCCTGCATTGCTGGCAAGACGGGTGTGGGTATGAGCCAGCGCATGCAAAGTTTTGTGTTGGATTCAACGCTAAATCCGTTCAATGTGGTAGCTCCCGGCAAGCGGCCTCGCGTTACCCTCACTCCCAGCCTTGCATTAAAAGATGGTAAGCCGTATTTGGCATTCGCAGTTCAAGGAGGTGATACGCAGGATCAAAATCTGCTTCAATTTTTTCTGAACATGGTGGAGTTCAACATGACCGTTCAGCAAGCTACTGAAGCAGCCAACATCAATACCAATCAGTTGTGGTTATCACTTGGAGGAACAAAAACATCGGATCGTCAACCTCGAGCAGGCAGTATATTGTTGCACGATAAAACTCCTGAGTCAATTCGCACGGCCTTGAAAGCAATGGGATATACGCTGTCGTTTGATGATCGCACTTCTGGTCCCATCAATGCCATTTATTTCGATTGGAAACACGGATCCCTCTGGGGAGGTTCCAGCAATCACGGAGAGGACTATGGAATAGCGTGGTAGATCCTATTTCAAGGAAGCCAGGGCCTTGCTGATGCGGTCCATTGCTGCTTCGATCTTCTCCATGCTGTTGGCAAATGAGATGCGAATGCAGGTGGGTTCGCCGAAAGCGCGACCAGTAACGGTGGAGACGTGAGCGGTATTCAATAAAAACATGCACAGATCGTCAGCATCCTTAATTACTTCTTCGCCATTCTTTTTTCCAAAATAAGCAGACACTACAGGAAACACATAGAAAGCTCCATCAGGTTCTGCGATTTGGAGTCCCGGTATGGCCTTAATCAATTGCAACATGCGTTCGCGACGGCGTCCAAACTCTTTGTTCATTTCCACGCTGGGAGCCATATCACCTGTCAGCGCTACAATTGCACCACGTTGGGTGACTGCATTAGTTCCGCTGGTGTATTGTCCCTGTAATTTTTCACACGCCTTAACTACGTCCGGATGTGCTGCGATGTATCCCAATCGGTATCCCGTCATTGCATATCCCTTGCTCAATCCATTGATGATGATGATGCGATCTTTGAGGTCTTCGAACTGAGCAATGCTTTCGTGCTTACCGACAAAATTGATGTATTCATAAATCTCATCGGAGAGAATGAATACGTTGGGATGCTTTCTGAAAACTTCAGCAAGAGCTGATAATTCTTCTTTTGAGTAGACTGAACCACTGGGGTTGCAAGGAGAAGAGAACATGAAGAGTCGCGTTTGCGGCGTAATTGCCTTCTCGAGCTCAGCAGCGGTGATCTTGTACTTGTTTTCGATGGAGGTACGGACGAGCGTAACCTTACCCTCTGCCAATTTTACAATCTCCGAATAGGTTACCCAATAAGGAGTGGGTATGACTACTTCATCGCCTTTGTCCACAATGGCCATCACAACATTGGCTAAGCTTTGTTTAGCCCCCGTAGAGACCAGGATATGTTCAGGCTTATAATCAAGGTTATTGTCGCGCTTCAATTTAGTGCAAACCGCCTCCCGAAGGTCCGGGTAACCTGCCACTGGGGTATAGTGACTGTAGTTATCGTCCACCGCCTTTTTCAGGGCGTTTTTGATGTGCACAGGCGTATCGAAATCGGGTTCCCCCAATGAAAGGTCGATTACGTCAATGCCCTTGGCTCTCAACTCACGACCCAGTTTGGCCATTTTGAGGGTTTCCGGTTCGGCAAAGAGATCGAGTCGCGACGATAGTTTCATGGCAGTTTTTATTTGCCGCAAAGGTAAAAAAACCGAGGTCATTTCCAATATGATTTGACCCTAAAATACCCTATCTTTGCCCGCCCTGACCCGGTCGGGGACCCTTACATTTTTTAGCGAAAACAGATCGATATGCAACTGAAAGGCTTGGTTCGTTTTTTTGCGGTAGCCCTCATCCTGATCTCCCTATATCAGCTTCATTTTACCTGGGTGGTTCGTAACCACGAAGAAAAGCAGGAAACAAAGGCGCGCGCTTTCGTCAAAGCAAACTTTCCTAAAGCAGATACCGAGACTTCCGAACTGGAATTCAATAAGCGGTATAAGCGCTTGTTGGACAGTACCCGTGAAACCACGGTGACCTATGGCATTACCGGTGCCATCAGCTACCAAAAAGCCAAGGAACAGGAATTGAACCTGGGCCTCGACCTTCAAGGTGGTATGAGCGTGACACTGGAAGTGGAATTAGAGGGACTGCTTAAATCCCTCGCGGTCAATCCCCGTGACCCTGCCCTGAACAGCGCAATCAAGGAAGCAGTTCAACTGCGTAAAACCAGCGACGAAGATTTCATTTCTCTTTTTGCTGATTCGTATAAGCGCCAGAATCCCAATGGTCGCCTCGCTCCTCTTTTTGCAGGCAGCGGTGGCAGAGGC
>JAFMES010000012.1 GCA_017856605.1 Chitinophagaceae bacterium | reverse complement strand
ATTTTCCAATTTCATCAGAATCTTTTCCATCCAGCCTGTTCCCTCGCGACAAGGTGAGCACTGTCCGCAACTCTCGTGACGATAAAAGCGAGCGAGCGTTAGGGTATGCTTAACCACACATTGATCTTCATCCAATACAATGAAACCACCGGAACCCATCATGGAACCGGAAACGAATCCGCCATCGGAAAGGCTTTCATAGTTCATGTATCGTGTTTCACCTTTAGCGGTTGTGAGCAAGAGATTGGCTGGAAGAATTGGAACCGATGAACCTCCTGGTATGCACGCCTTGAGCCGCTTACCGTTGGGGATGCCTCCACAGTACTCATCACTGAATATGAATTCTTCCACCGAAATGGTCATATCGATTTCGTACACTCCGGGTTTATTGATGTTTCCACACGCGGATAAGAGTTTCGTTCCAGTAGAACGACCTACTCCAATTTTGGCATATTCCTCACCACCCATGTTGATGATGGGTACCACTGCAGCCAGGGTTTCTACATTATTCACGACAGTGGGACAATCCCAAAGTCCCTTTACTGCTGGAAATGGTGGCTTGATGCGCGGATTTCCGCGCTTGCCTTCCAATGATTCTATGAGTGCTGTTTCTTCACCACAGATATACGCACCAGCACCTCGCTGAACATAAATCTCGCAATCGAATCCAGTCCCCAAAATATTTTTTCCCAAAAACCCGTTCTGTTTGGCTTCTGCAATCGCTTGCTCCAATGTAGCAACGATCCAAGCATATTCACCGCGGATATAGATATATGTCCGATTGCTTCCCAATGCATAAGAAGAAACGATCAACCCTTCTATCAGCAAATGCGGAATGAATTCCATCAGGTAACGGTCCTTGAAAGTACCGGGTTCTGATTCATCGGCATTGCACACCAGGTAACGCGGAACTCCTTCCGGCTTGGCCAAAAAGCTCCATTTCATTCCGGTTGGAAAACCAGCACCTCCTCTTCCCCTTAATCCACTCTTCTTCACTTCTTCCACCACTGCAGACGGCTCCATCTTTAGCGCTTTCTCTACAGAAGCGTATCCCCCTTCTCTTCTGTACACATCGAAATAGCGAATGCCTTCGACGTGTGCTTTTTCTAGTAAGAGTTGTTTAGCCATATTCTTCTGATTTCTTTGGCGTTTAGTTTTTGGTTCTGCATTCGTTTATGATCGCATCCACTTTTTCTTCTGTCAAGTGCTCACGATACGTGATGCCGTATTGCATCATCGGAGCATATCCACAGGCACCCAGGCATTCTACAGTCTTGAGTGTAAATAATCCATCCGCAGTTGTTTCACCCACACCAATTCCCAATCTCTTTTTAATGTGCTCGATGATCCGATCACTTCCATTCAACATACAAGGTCCCGTTTGGCAGACCTCAAATACATGCTTTCCAACCGGCTGCAGATTGAACATGCTGTAGAATGTAGCTACTTCATAGACTTCAATGGGCTCCAGCTGAAGCAACGAAGCCACATAATCCATCGTCTCTGCACTCAGCCAACCACCAAAATGGTCCTGCGCCATATGGAGCAAAGGAATAAGTGCACTCTTGTGCTTTCCTTCCGGATAGCGTGCAATCAATTCCTGCACCTGCTTTAATTGTTCATCAGAAAACTTGGTCATGTTCACGTATTTCTTAGATTAAGCATCCATCTCGCCAGCAATCAGGTTAAGACTACTCATGGTTACAATCGCATCGGTCAGCATCGCTCCCTGTACAATCTCCGCATATGCCTGATAGTAAATGAAACAGGGTCTGCGGAAATGCAGTCGGAAAGGACTTCTGCCACCATCGCTGATCAAATAAAATCCCAACTCACCGTTTCCGCCTTCCACACAGCTGTATACTTCTCCTGTCGGAATTTCAGTCTCACCCATCACAATCTTAAAATGATAAATGAGGGCTTCCATTTTTGTATACACATCTTTTTTCGCCGGCAGATAATATTCAGGGGCATCGGCATGGTAGACCGTAGCCTCTGCACCTTTCATATTTTGTATTTTTTGATAAGCCTGACGAATGATGCTGAGCGATTGCCATATCTCTTCGTTGCGCACCATGAAGCGATCGTAGTTATCGCCTGTCTTTCCAACCGGAATCTGGAATTCGAAATCCTCGTAGGAAGAATACGGGGAATGAACACGAACATCGTAATCCACACCTGCTGCACGAAGGTTGGGACCAGTGAAGCTATAGTTCAATGCACGTTCTGCTGAAATAGCACCTGTACCAACAGTACGCTCAATGAAGATGCGATTACGGGTAAACAGGTTTTCAAATTCCTTCCAGACCTTGGGAAACTCTTCGAGGAATTTTTCAATTTTCTTGAATGCAGTATCAGAAAAATCACGCTCAAATCCTCCGATCCTTCCCATGTTGGTAGTGAGTCGCGAGCCACATACTTCCTCATAGATTTCATATGCCAGTTCACGGTATTGCATTACATACAAAAAGCCGGTATATGCACCCGTATCCACACCAACAATCGAATTACAAATGAGGTGATCGGTGATGCGAGCAAGTTCCATGATGATTACCCGCAGGTAATCGACTCGTTTGGGAGTGGAGATGCCCAATAATGTTTCACAAGTGAGATGCCATCCCATGTTATTCAAGGGAGAAGAACAGTAGTTCAAGCGATCCGTTAAGGTCGTGATCTGATACAAAGGTCTTCGTTCCGCCAACTTTTCAAAAGCGCGATGGATGTACCCAACGGTGGACTCCGCGTGAACGATGCGTTCACCATCCATTTCCAGAATGTTCTGAAACACACCGTGCGTGGCAGGGTGCGTGGGGCCCAGATTCAATCGCGTCGTCTTTTTTTCGATTGACCCCTCTGGTAAATTTATATTGAGCTGTTCAGCTGTCATCTGTATTGTGTTTTAGCGACCAAACATTTCATCGTCCTTATCGATTCGGGTTTGATCTTCTAACGGATATTCTTTTCGTAACGGGAAATAATCCATCTCATCCACGTTGAGAACACGAATGAGATTGGGATGTCCCACAAAATTGACACCAAAAAAATCATAGGTCTCCCGCTCCATCCAGTTGGCACCGCTGAATAATCCCGTTGCTGTATACACATTCGGAGTTTCAATGGGAACATAAATCTTTATGCGCAAACGTGTGTTCTCTACCAGGTTGTGCAGATGGTAGACCACTGCAAGCTCTTCTCCCTTGCGGTCGGGATAGTGAACAGCAGTAAGGTCGGTAAGAAATCGAAAACCCAGTGAGGGCTCATCGTGCAGAAAGGTAAGTGTCTTTAAATTATGTTCAGCCTTTACGGTGGCGCAGGCCATGCCGTATGATTCCTCCCATGCAACAAGGTGTTCGCCCAGGTGAGTGGAGAGTTTCTCTTTAATGTGTTCGTGTGTGATTGGCATAAAATAGAATCAAGGGTTATTGGATGCCATAGCCCTCCAACAAGGCCTTGTATTGTTCTGAATTTCTTCTGCGGAGGGATTCGTTGTGCACGAGATCCTGAATTTTAAGCACCCCGTCGATGATGGCTTCGGGTCGAGGAGGACAACCAGGAACATATACATCAACTGGAACAACCTGATCGATTCCTTGCAAAACAGAATAAGTATCAAAAATACCCCCACTTGATGCACAAGCTCCTACTGCCATAACCCATCGGGGTTCTGCCATTTGCAGATAGACCTGGCGAACTACGGGTCCCATTTTTTTTGCAATCGTGCCCATCACCATTAATAAGTCGCATTGCCGTGGAGAAAATCCCACGCGCTCTGAACCAAATCGGGCCAGATCGTAGTGCGAGCCCATGGTGGCCATGAACTCGATACCGCAGCACGAGGTTGCAAACGGTAGCGGCCAGATGGAATTTTTTCTTGCAAGACCTACCACTTTATCCAGGGATGTAGCAAAGAAACCTTCTCCCATGTGGCCTTGAGGCAGGTCGACCTGATTGATGCCACGGTCGGAGGTATCCTTTGTAATCAAATTAAATCGTACCGGACGCGCCATAATCTCTTGTTTTTATAGATTAATCTTCCCAGTGCAGTGCTCCTTTTCGGATGATGTACACAAATCCAGCCAGGAAAAATCCTACGAACATCAATACAGCCCAAAATCCATCCCATCCCAGCTCACTAAAATTCACAGCATAGGGATAGAAAAAAATTACTTCCACATCAAACAACACAAAGAGGATGGCGACCAGGAAATACTTGATTGCCATTGGTTGACGTGCATTGCCAAATTGCTCGATACCACTTTCGAAATTCTGAAGCTTATCGCTTGTCAGGCGTTTGGGTCCTAACAACTGCGAACCCGCGATCATGATGGTAACCAAACCAACTGCAAAAAGCAGTTGTATGCCGATGGGGAAATAGTCGCTTGATTTGCTGAGTTCGGGGTTTTGCCCCAGGGCGGTTGCCTGCAAAAAAATACTCCACATCATCGCTACGGTTTGACCGCGCAAAAATAGGTAAAATAGGGCTGAAAAAAAGCCTATTTTTTAGCTGCAGCCAGGGCTTTGTAGATGATGTCCCGGTTCTTGATTGCGTCCTGATTGTTTGGGTCCAGGTTGATGATCTTCCCCAGGTATTCGGCTGCTTTCTCGAGGTCCTTTTTCATGTTTGCGGAATACCCTGCAAGGTATCCGTAAGCAGTAATCAAGGTGCTCTTATTGCGGAGGGAATCGGCCTGGGCGATGGAGACAAACTTCTCGCAATCCGGTATAGCCAATCCAAGCTCCATGGTGGAATCCACTACCGACAGGGAGCGGAAGGACCAGTAATGGCCGTAAACCTCATTGGGATAGGCTTCTTTGTAGAGCTTGAATAAACTGTCGGCCCTCATGTACTCCCCTGCTTTGAAATTTTCGAAACCGGCGTTGTAGAGGTCGACTTTACTCTTTTTGGGATTTGCCTGAAATACGCGGATCATCCAGTCGGCTGAACGGGAGGTGTTATTGGTGCGCTTGAAGAAATCAGCAGCCTTTCTGGTGTAATCCAATTTATTTTCTACTGTCGTATCAAAATCAATTGCCTTGTTGAAGTAATATTCCACTTTAACAGGGTCCTGGTTCAACTTTGCTGCATTGTAAGCTGCAATCAAATAGTTTTCCGGATGGATGTGATCGGGGGTAGTCTTTTGAAAAAAGATTTCCAAATTATTGAATGCATTCAGGGAGTCTCCCAATTTATCGAAGCTGTAGGCCTTCAAACGATACAAGCGGGGATCTGCTGAGTCGCCTTGACTTTGCAAGAGTCCATCGGATTTGACGATGGCATTTTTAAAATTACCAGAGGCAAACTGTAAACTTGCTTCCTCATAATCCAGTGCTGGACCGGGTTCTGCATGTTCTTTGTACTTGTTAAAGTATTCGACTGCCTTGTTCACATCTCGAGAAAAGAAATAAACATACATGTCGTACAATGCAGGAGAAAACGTAGGATCATCCAGGATGGCATCGCTGAACTTTTGAAGGAAGATGTCTTTTTGCTCATTGCCCTGGGTCAGATAAATCTTTCCGATCTTATGTTTGGCCATGGCGTTTTTGGGATCGAGCATGAGTGCATTCTCGTAAGAAGAAACTGCACCGCCACCGTTCATCAGTACACGATACAGATCACCCATATATATATAGGTCATTGGATCCCTGAATCCTTTGATGGCGGTAGCCATTTTTAATTTTTCAATTCCATAAGCAGCGTCACCGCCTGCTTCCAGACACGCTTTACCAATTGCATTGAACACGGCAACGTCCTTGCCTTTCGTTAAAGATATCGCGGTTTCAAAACGCTGGCGCGCTTCATCTAATTTTTTATCGTGAATTTCAGATTGCCCCATGGCCACCAGCAACAGTGGGTTGTTACCGAGGGGGCCGGACATGTACTTGAGCAACACGTCTTTCGCTCCTTTTGGATCTTTATGATCAAAATAAGCTTGCACTAACCAATACACCAGTTCTGGGTTATTGGGGTCTGATTCCAACGCCTTTCTTAATGTGCTTTTTGCCGTATTGTGTTTACGGGTATGAATGTGCTTTTTTGCTTCATTTACTGCCTGTGCATTTGCAACAAAACCAAAAGCCAACAGCAGCGCCAACAATCCCATCTTTGAATAACGCATCATATATCTGTTTATAGGGGTGTAAATGTAGGAAAATCAGCAGTTATTCGGAAACATTTGCTTTTCTAATTTGAAAGGACATGCGATCCGGAACCAGGAAACCCCTTCTAAAAATCAACTGCCCTTTCTCGTGGGTGAGAAAATTGACAAACCCCTTTCCCAGTCCGGGATAATTCTCCTTTAATATGTAGTACAACCCGCGGTTCAATGGGTAGCGACCCAGGGCCATATTGGCTTGATAGGGACGAACATATACTTCTTCCTCGCAGTTGGCACATTGCAGTGCAGCTATGCGGACTTTTTGCTGAAAGGTGAGCTGCGCTGAATCCTGGCGATTTCCAATCCAGCTGACTCCTACAAAGCCAATGGCATTGGGATGAGTGGAAACATAATCGATCACGCCTTCGGAGGTAGTGGCTGCTACGATGTTGCCGCTCAGTGCTTGTCCCCTCAACACCGAATCAATCAAAAAACGAACGGTGCTGGTTGCCTTGAGTCCATCCATGACCAATTGATACGAATAACCACTTGTGCCGTTCAACATGGAGCGAATTTCTGCTTTGCTGAACAGAGAATCCTTGGCCTTGTTGTGGGTAACGACGGTCACTGCATCGGTAGCAATACGACCCCAAATGGGTATAAAACTCAACGTGTCTTTGTAAAATTCCTCTTCTTGTGGAAGCAAGCCACGGGTAACAATCACCATGCGAGTGCTATCGGAGAGCATGTCCTTCAGGCATTCAGCCTCGGGCTTATACTCCGCTATGATGTTGGCTTCCGGGTGTTGCGACATGAACACTTTGATCTGTTCATCGATGATGGGGGCAAAGGATTCATCCACACTGATCCGGATCCTACCCGTGGTCAACGTATCATCCCCGGGAATGATTTTGGCCTTTTTGCGTTGTTCATCGCAAGAAAATAACGAGAGTCCTGCCAATAACAACAATGTCCATCTCACAAGCAACCTTCTCATTTAATTATTCTTTTTTGCGGCGTATCCTCTGTATAACCGAAACACCCCGTAACACAAGGCTGCTACGCCAAACAGTGTGGTGGTGAGTGAATCGATACCCCAATCAGCGCCTATGTACTTACCCAGAATAAAATAGAGTCCCGCTCCGAACCAGATCAATCCCATGCTAAAGTCGTAGATGATCCTGAAACCATTCTGGCGTTGCGATTCCCGTTGTTTGAATTGTTGGCTATCCATGGCGCGCAATATAGCTAATTTGGTTTTCTCTTAGTAGGATGAAGGAGGGTGAAAAATCCATAAGTTATCTTTGTTAAAAAACGATGCGGGTACTAATGGTCTGTCTTGGGAATATCTGTAGGAGTCCCCTTGCAGAAGGAATTTTACAGGATAAATGTCGGCGAATGGGACTGGAATGGGAGATCGACAGCGCCGGCACCAATGGATACCATGATGGAGAACGTCCCCATCCCCTTTCTCAATCCGTTGCCCAATTAAACGGAATTGATATTTCGTATCAACGATCCAGAAAATTTCGATCAGAGGATATGGAACAATTCGATCTGATTGTTCCCATGGCAAACGATGTTCTGCGCGATATCCGATATATCACCGGAAAAAAATTCGATCCTGCCAAAGTCACGCTGCTGCTGGATTTTCTATTTCCAAAAAGCGGAATGGATGTGCCGGATCCTTGGTCGCGTTCCATCGGCGCCTACCATGAGGTATATGGTCTGATTGATCAGGCATGCGACAAATTGATTGAATACCACACATCGCCAAAACAACAGTAAATTTGCTCCATGAAGCCATCCATTCCACAGGGCACGAGAGACTTCCCAGCAGCGGTATTGCGTAAACGCAATCACATTCTGGATACCATTCGATCCGTTTTTATTCTCTATGGTTTCGAACCCCTGGAAACTCCAGCCATGGAAAATATCGAAACGTTGATGGGGAAATACGGAGATGAAGGAGATAAGCTTCTTTTTAAAATATTGAACAACGGCCTGCAC
Source organism: Chitinophagaceae bacterium (assembly GCA_017856605.1). Taxonomy (GTDB): domain Bacteria; phylum Bacteroidota; class Bacteroidia; order Chitinophagales; family Chitinophagaceae; genus Pollutibacter. Next base: position 15,156 of record JAFMES010000012.1, on the reverse strand, counting down.
CTGCCGGAAAAAAAAGAAACTGCACTGAAGGATTTTCAACAGGTACTGGAAGGAAAAAATACCAAGGGAATTACAGAACGCGCGTTGCGCTACGATCTGACCATTCCATTTGCTCGTTTTGTGGCAATGAATCACCAACAGTTGACTTTACCCTATAAACGGTTTCAAATGCAACCCGTGTGGAGGGCCGATCGTCCACAACGGGGTCGCTACCGCGAGTTTTGGCAATGCGATGCAGACGTGGCGGGAAGTTTGTCCCTGCTCCACGAATCAGAACTGGTGAACGTCTACAAAGATGTGTTTCGATTGCTTCGCATTCCGGTCGCCATCCACATCAACAACCGAAAAATACTCTCTGCTCTTGCAACACTGTGTGGTGGAGAAGATCTTATGGCACACATTACGGTTGCAATAGACAAACTTGATAAAATCGGTCCCGAAAAAGTAAAAGATGAACTCATTGGAAAGGGTTTGAGCATGGAGCAGGTTGAACGGGTGGAACATTACATGAGCATTCAAGGTGATACCCTACAGCGACTCCAACAACTGGATGAACTTTTTGCAGAAGTACCAATTGGTAAGGAAGGAATTGGTGAATTGCGACAAGTTCTGGAACTCTCGCAATCCAATGATCAAGCTGAATGCATTGTGGATCCAACATTAGCCAGAGGACTTAATTACTACACCGGTAGCATCTTTGAAATAAAAGCAAAAGGCATAGAGATGGGAAGCATCGGAGGTGGTGGCCGGTACGATGACCTCACGGGATTGTTTGGAGTAAAAGGAATTCCAGGAGTAGGGATATCATTTGGAGTAGATCGCATCTACGATGTAATGGAAGAATTAACCCTTTTCCCAGATCATATTCACTCCGGCACAAAGGCATTGATATTTCGCACCAGCGAACATGAACTCCGCTATCAAATGGACCTTGCAGCAGTGCTGAGAAAAAATGGGATTGCGTGCGAACTCTTCCACGAACTGGTCAAATTTGATAAGCAGTTCAAATACGCTGAACGCAAAGGCATTCCCTATGTGATTATTGCCGGCAGTGAAGAGATGAAAAAAACTACTTACCTCGTCAAAAACCTTGCTTCAGGAGAACAACGCGAATATGCGTTAGAGCAATTGATCAGCATGCTCATCGCTTAGACCATTTGCGAACTTGCTTCAACGTTACTTCCAAATCTTTTGCCAAGGGCGCTTCCCATCGGATGATGTGATCAGTGGGACCATCATAGCTGATTGAATGAGCATGCAATGCTAATCGGGATAACAACGCTCGCTCCTGTTCGTCTTTGGTTGAGAGGTTAAATTTTTTCTTGAACTGTGAAAGCAACAGTGGTTGGCCATCGCCATACAACTCATCACAGAGCAATGGGTGACCCGCATTTTGTAGATGTACACGAATCTGATGAGTTCTCCCGGTTTCAATGATCAACTTCAATACTGCAAACGAATGGAACTGCTCGACCACTTCATAGTGAGTAATGGCAGGCTTTCCCGTACGATAGACACGCATCTTTCCAGGGTGACCAGGATGCTCATCGATGGGTTGATCAAAGGTTCCTTTTGTTTCCGTAAAGTTTCCTTTTGCCAAAGCCAGGTATTCTTTAGCAACACGGCGACTTTCAAACAATGCATTGAGGTGTTGATGGGATGCTGCATTTCGCGCAAACAAATGAATACCGCTGGTATCCCGATCAATACGATGAACTACCCAAACAGGGCCAACTTGTTCCGAAAGCCAATTTTTCAAACAAGGAATGGATGGATCATGCCGATCAGGAATGGATAACCATCCAGCAGGTTTATTGACAATGATCAAATCGGTATCGGTGTGAATGATCTGGGGAGTGGTCATTGCTTGCGAACGAATGAACTATTCATGAACTTAAGTAACCTCACCTCTTTTTCCTGAAGAAATCGCCATTTGCCTCGCTCGACATTTTTCTTGGTGAGGTTGGCAAACATCACGCGATCGAGGTTCTTTACATCGTACCCCAAAAACTCAAACATGCGGCGTACGATTCGATTGCGACCGCTATGGAGTTCAATGCCGATCACTGACTTATCCTTGGCATCGGCATATGCCAATGCATCGGGCTTCACAAAACCGTCTTCCAGATTTAACCCTTTGAGCATGCGCTCGAAATGCGACTTCTCGAGCGGCCGATCGAGTTTCACTTCATAAATTTTTTTGACTTCATGCGAGGGATGTGTCAATTTCTGGGTCAACTCACCATCATTGGTCATTAACAACACACCCGTGGTATTTCGGTCCAACCTGCCTACCGGATAGAGTCGCTCTGTTCCCATTCCTTTAATCAAATCAAAGACTGTTTTTCTTCCCTGAGGATCACTGGCCGTTGTGATATAATCCTTCGGTTTATTGAGCAGGATATAAATTAAATTTTTTACGGGAACTACTTTTTTATTGAGATAAGACACCTCATCTTCCGGTGCCACTTTGAATCCCGGTTCCAGAATTTCAACTCCATTGACTTTTATTTTACCCTCCTTGATCAACGGAACCGCATCGCGACGGGAACAGATGCCACAATGTGCGATGTATTTATTTAAAGGCATCGTCTTGTCGAGTTTGCGAAGGAGCAGCGGCGCCTTAGGACCATCAGATGCTGCTGCTTGTTTTTTCTTGAGTTCAATTGCGACTGCCCGTTCCTGTTTGGCCTTGCGCTTTTCTTGCTTGAATGCCTCTTTGATGGCACTATTTTTTTTCTTTGCCGAGAACTTTGAAAAATTATCTGATCGTTTCATGGTTGCTCGGTTTATTTATTGGCAAGTTGTCCGCAAGCCGCATCGATGTCTTTGCCTCTGCTCTTACGAAGACGGGCATTGACTCGGTTCTTTTCCAAAATTGCCATGAAGGCTTCGGTTTTTTGTGGACTTGGTTTTCTGAATCGTGCACGATCAATGGGATTGTATTCAATGATGTTTACAAGATCCGCGGGCACTTGACGATAAATCTTGATCAGTTCACGGGCATCTTCCTCGCTGTCGTTGAATTGATCAAAAAGTATGTACTCCAACGTAATCTCGTTCTCTGTTTTTTTATAAAAGTAGTTGAGCGCATCAATGAGTGATTTCAAATCATTGGTTTCATTGATGGGCATGATCTCATTGCGCTTCCGATCGTTTGCAGCATGTAAAGAGAGGGCGAGCTTGAATCTCACTTCGTCATCGCCCAATTGTTTGATCATTTTGGAAACTCCTGCGGTAGATACCGTGATGCGACGGGGACTCATTGCTAATCCATCTGTCGCCGTAATACGTTCTATGGATTTGAGCACATTGCGGTAGTTGAGCAAGGGCTCTCCCATTCCCATAAATACGATGTTGGTGAGTTTCTTTTCGTGAATGCGCTGCGATTGCTGATTGATCAATACCACTTCGTCGTAGATCTCATCAAAAAGAAGATTCCGTTTTCGTTCCATGTATCCTGTAGCGCAGAACTTGCAGGAGAGCGAACACCCGATTTGAGAAGAAACGCAAGCAGTAAGGCGTTCTTCCGTTGGAATCAACACCCCCTCAACCCGATGTCCATCGTGCGTTAAAAATCGTGATTTAACGGTTCCGTCTTCGCTGTATTGAGTAGCATCGATCTTGAGGGCCGGAAGTGAAAAGTGGGCTTGCAGCTTTGCTCTTAAGTCTTTCGACAGGTTAGACATTGCATCAAAGTCGAATGCATGCAATTGCCATAGCCAATCCCAAATTTGTTGCAGTCGAAATTTTTTCTCTCCAATCGATTCCAGATAACGACCGATTTCCTCCTTGCTCAGGTGTCGGATGTTTGGTTTTGAGGAATCAGTAGTCGTTGCCGGATCTGTCATACGGCAAAGATAACGAATCCCTTAGGGCTGAGGCGTATACCGCAAGTAAGGTTTTATGATTTTAAGTCCCTTTGGAAATCGCTTTTGAGCATCTTCGGTAGATACTGCCGGCACAATAATGAGGTCCTCCCCTTGTTTCCAGTCGGCTGGCGTTGCAAGACTATGCTGTGCAGTCACTTGAAGAGAATCGATTACCCGAAGGACTTCTACAAAATTCCTGCCAGTGGATGCAGGATAGGTCAGGGTGAGTTTGATTTTTTTATCGGGACCAATAACGAAGAGGGAACGCACAGTAAATGTTGCAGAAGCATTGGGATGAATCATATCGTATAACGTAGCCACTTTCCGATCCTCGTCAGCAATAATGGGAAATCCAACACTGCAGTGCTGCGTTTCGTTGATATCAGAAATCCATTGTTGGTGCTTATCGAGAGGATCCACACTGACCGCCAGTACTTTTACATTTCGTTTTTCAAACTCCTCTCTCAACAGGGCCGTTCTGCCCAATTCAGTGGTGCAAACCGGAGTGAAATCAGCCGGGTGAGAAAACAGCACTCCCCAGGAATTCCCCAAGTATTCATATAGTTCAATCTCCCCAAGCGTAGTCGATGCCCTAAAGTTTGGAGCATCATCCCCTAGATGTAATGACATGCTTAAAATTTTGACAAAAATACAGGATTGCTATTAATCTACCAATTTAGTAGACTATTTATTTTCCTCTTTCAACAGATCCTTTTCCGAATCGTTTCTTTACGTTGTCAATGGCTTCGTAGAGAGAAGATTTCCGAACCCTATTTTCAAACAAATTGGTTTGAAGCGCGGGGTCAACAAGGCTGCTGAAACGAACCCCAATGAGACGCACCGACTTTTTTCGATCGTACAGCTGTTTGAACAGGTCTCGAACAACCCGGATGATTTCATCGTCGTATGCAGTTGGATCAATAGTGGTTTGTTTGGTATGCGTAGAGAAGTCGGGGTAACGAATCTTCAGGGTAATGGTGCTGGTCATTTTTTGATCTTCTCGCAATTCAAATCCCAACTTTTCGGTCATTCGTAGCAGTTCCTGTAGTAAGAACTCTTCGTTATCGGTATTTTCAAAAAAAGTATGTTCGGTAGAAATGGATTTTGATTCAAACTCCTGCTCCACCGAAGAACCGCTGATGCCGTTTGCTTTTTCCATAAGCACTTCTGCGTAGCGCCCGAATCGGGCTTCAAGGATGTGCATCGGATAATTGGCAATATCACGTATGGTGAGTATGCCAAGCGTATTCAATTCCTTCAAGGTATGTTCGCCTACCCCGGGTATGGCCCCAACGGGAAGAGGCGCAAGAAATTCTTTTTCTTTTCCAGGAAGGATCTGCAGGTAACCGTTGGGCTTTGCCGCATTGGTAGCCATTTTTGCAACCATTTTATTGGATGCCAGTCCAAACGAAAGAGGAAGTTGTGTAGTTGCTGTGATGGACTTTCGGAGTTCAATCATCCACTGGAGCGGGTCATAAAATCGGTCCATACCAGTGAGGTCGATATAAAATTCATCGATGGACGACTTTTCAAATGCAGGCGCTTTGGATTCAATAATGTCTGTAACCCACTGCGAAAATTTGGAGTACTGTCCCCTCGATCCTTTTAGAAAAATGGCATGAGGACATAGTGCCATTGCTCTTGCCATTGGCATTGCGGAGTGTACACCAAATTTTCTGGCTTCGTAACTGCAGGTACTTACTACTCCACGTTCCCGGCTTCCTCCCAGTATAAGTGCTTTCCCATTGAGTGAAGGATCGAGGATGCGTTCGACCGATACAAAAAACGCATCCAAATCAAGATGCGCGATGTAGGATTGAGGCGAATTCATATATCGGGAATCAAGTTAGATAAATATCCAACAATCCTTCGGGCAAAACAACGTGGAGCTTTTTTTTCTTGCGTTCAACTTTAACCAATGTTTGTTCGTGAAGTGGGATGAGCACTTCTTTCTGTTGAATAGTCAATCTCAATAACACCTGGGTGGGCTGTTCAATTACCTCTTCAACCAGGCCCAACACCTTATCGTTTTCCAGCACTTCAAATCCCAAAAGTGAAACCGGGGCGGATGCCGATGCAATTTTTCTAAGATCGGTTTCCAATAACCACACTTCACGACGGGTCCATTTTTTTGCTTGCTCAGGGGCATCAATCCCATCCAGACCAATCAACAATTCACCATTGGCGCGGGACTTGCATCGCGCTATAAAATGGGGAATCATTTTCCCCTTGCCCTCTTCCATAAAGAGAACTTGACCCTGCTTGAACAAAACATCTTCCCCCAGATGATGCACAAGAATGAGATCGCCCTTTACACCAAAGGTGGCCACAAACTTTCCTATGCGCGTATAATTTTCCATCTCAATGTAAAAAGCCCCGTTTTTGACAGGGCCTTTTTTGTATTCTCATGAGCGATTTTCTTATTCAGCTGCAGGCTGTTCGTCTTGCTTAGGAGCTTCCTCCACTCGTGCAGGACGTGTAGTTCTTGCAGCAGTGCGACGTTGACGACGCTCTCTAGCTGCAGCTTCCTGACGGGCTTTGATTTTATTCTCCTGCTCTTGATGCCAGCTTTCGAATTTATTCATGGCAGTAGCATGGTCAAACAGGCCGAGGTCGACTCCGCGCAACAAGTGCTTTAAGTACAACACTCCTTTAGAAGAAAGGATCTTGCGAACCGTATCGGTTGGCTGAGCTCCGTTCCCTAACCACTCGAGCGCTTTTTGACGATCAATCAAAACAGTCGCCGGATGTGTCAGCGGGTTGTAGGTTCCAATCTTTTGGATGAATTTGCCATCGCGGGGTGCACGGGCGTCTGCTACCACGATAAAATAGAAGGGTCTTTTTTTGCTCCCATGACGCTGGAGTCTGATCTTAACAGCCATAAAAAATAAAAATTTTTAGTGGGTGGTTAAACAATAAATTTCTAACGGGCAACAAAAGTAATATAAAGCCTTGATAAATCAAAATTCAAGCCAATGAGATTGATCAGCGCCTGCCAAAACGGGGCATGGCGGGCATGTTGCTCATCCCTTTCATCATTTGCTTCATTTGGTCGAATTGCTTGAAGAATTGGTTGATTTCGTTCATATCCCGACCGCATCCCTTGGCAATTCTTTTTTTGCGACTGGGATCGATTTTATCCGGATTGGTCCTTTCAAAGGGAGTCATGGAGCTGATGATGGCCTCCACGCCCTTAAAGGCGTCATCGCTGATATCGATGTCCTTCATGGCTTTCCCCATTCCCGGAATCATCCCCATGAGGTCCTTTAGATTTCCCATTTTCTTGATCTGTTGTAATTGTTCAAGAAAGTCCTGAAAATCAAACTGGTTCTTTCTAATTTTTTTCTCCAATTTCTTGGCCTGCTCTTCATCGAACTGCGCCTGTGCCTTTTCAACTAGCGAAGCAATATCTCCCATTCCGAGTATGCGCTGTGCCATTCTCTCGGGGTAAAACACATCCAGTGTTTCCATTTTCTCACCACTGCTCACAAACTTGATGGGCTTTTCAACCGTGTACTTCACAGACAGGGCGGCTCCACCTCGGGTGTCGCCATCCATTTTTGTCAATACCACTCCGGTGAAATCAAGTCGCTCGTTGAATGCTTTAGCGGTGTTGACTGCATCCTGTCCGATCATGGCATCCACGACGAACAAAATCTCAGCTGGTTGTAAAAATTGCTTGAGTCCCGCTACTTCATTCATCATTACCTCATCGATGGCCAACCGACCAGCAGTATCTACAATGACTACATTTTTATTATTGGATCGTGCGTATTGCAGTGCATGTTCGGCAATCTGTTGTGGATCTTTATTTTCAGGTTCAGCATACACATCGATACCGATTTGTTCGCCCAATACCTTGAGTTGATCAATTGCGGCTGGACGGTAGACGTCGCCTGCCACTAACAAGGGAGATTTTCCTTTTTTAGCTTTAAGATAATTGGCAAGTTTACCGCTGAAGGTAGTTTTACCAGATCCTTGAAGTCCTGCTATTAATATAATAGAGGGGTTTCCAGTAAGGGAAAGGTCTGTGGCGGAACCTCCCATCAGATCAGTTAGTTCATCTTGAACAATTTTGATCATTTGCTGACCGGGACTTACCGCTTGTAGGACTTTTTGTCCCAATGCCTTTTCCTTCACCTTATCGGTAAACTCCTTTGCAATCTTAAAATTCACATCGGCATCCAACAAGGCCTTTCGAATGTCTTTTACCGTATTGGCGATGTTAAGGTCGGTTATCCGGCCCTCTCCTTTGATTTGTTTGAAGGCCGATGCAATCTTATCACTGAGCTGTTCGAACATAAAAAAAACTTTGCCTGGGGGGCAAAGTTAACGAATATGGTGAAGCCTTAACAGATTAAAGGAAGGCACGCAAACGCGTAGTCTGATGTTGGCGCCTCAGGGTCATCAATGCCTGGTCTCTGATTTGGCGTACCCGTTCGCGAGTGAGGTTGAATTGCTCACCGATGTCTTCCATTCCCATGGGGCGGTCCATACCGATCCCATAGAGGCATTGAAGAACTTTACGTTGTTTTTCAGGTAGGCTGTTCAAGGCCAACTCTATTTCGTAATGCATAGAGGACTGTTGACTTTCCAGATCGGTAGGATCGGCATTATCATTTTCCATGATATCCACCATCGTTCCGTCTCCATCCTCTCCCAACGGAGAATCCAGGCTCACATGTTTATTATTAAAATTCAATGAAGATGAAACTTCCTCTATTTCCATATCGAGGAATTCAGAAATTTCTTCCACGGTCGGTTCACGTTCGAAGTCCTGTTCCAGCAATTGTGCAGCTTTTGTAATTCGACTGCTCATTCCCACTTTATTTAGAGGGATACGAACAATCCGGGCTTGGTCGGCCAAGGCCTGCATGATGCTCTGACGAATCCACCAAACCGCATAGGAAATGAAGCGAAAACCCTTTGTTTCATCAAATTTCTTAGCAGCGCGGATGAGTCCCAAATTCCCTTCATTGATCAAATCAGATAAAGAAAGTCCCTGAAACTGGTATTGTTTGGCCACCGATACTACAAATCGAAGATTGGCACGCGTGAGACGGTCTACGGCAGACTGATCGCCTTTGCGAATGCGCTTGGCCAGCTCTGCTTCTTGGTCGGCCGAAATCATTTCCACCTTGGAAATATCACTGAAATACTTCTCCAAACTGGGGGCTTCACGGTTGGTAATGGACTTACCGATACGCAATTGGCGCATGCTCATGGGGTAGGATTTATTGATCGCCGGTAAAAGCCGGTCATCTCAAAACGCTGCAATAGTGAAATTATTGTTAACCTGTGGGGAAAATCCCACGTAAAAAGTTGGAAATAAAGGTGAAATTATATTTTTTCAATTACGAAGTTTTTCTATACTTGCACGGAATGGGTGGGTCTGAGTAGTATGTATAAATAATAACCATGAGTAAACAACTGTTTTCGATAGAGTATCCTGTGAGGTGTTCACCAAATATCCTGTTTGAATTCCTTTCAACTCCTGCTGGGCTGCAAGAATGGTTTGCAGATAAAGTAGACGAGCGCGATATGGTATTTAGTTTTTCCTGGAATGGATCTACCGATAAGGCGGAGGTTTTGGAAATGGAACCAGAAAAATTCATTCGTTTCCATTGGTCGCATGCTCCAAAAAACGAATACTTTGAATTCTCGATAGAAAAATCTGAGGTCAGCAGCCAAACCATTTTAATCATCAAAGATTTTGCGGAAAAGAAGGATATTGCAGATCAAACCCGACTTTGGGACGTGCAAGTGCATGATCTCTTCCACCGATTGGGCAATTGACCATGATCAAGAAGCTCGATAAACTTATTCTCAAGGCATTCATTGGGCCTTTCATTGCTACGTTCTTCATCACCCTCTTCGTTTTGGTGATGCAGTTCTTTTGGAAGTACATCGATGATCTGGTAGGAAAAGGATTGGATTTTTTAGACATCATGGAGCTGACTGGCTACGTTACGGTAACTGTCATACCCTATACATTACCAATTTCCATACTCCTCTCCTCCATCATGACCTTTGGAAATTTGGGCGAGAGCTTTGAACTGGTAGCCATTAAGTCGGCCGGCATTCCATTGTTACGATTCATGCGGCCGCTGTTAATTGCTGCTTTTTTTATTGCAACGGGCGCATTCATGATTTCCAATTACGTAATGCCTGTCGCCAACCTCAAGTTCACCACCATGCTCTACGATATCCGTGTGGCCAAGCCAGCTTTTGATATCAAAGAGGGAATTTTTTACGATAAGCTTCCTGGATTTGCGATTAAAGTGGGACAAAAAGATCCCGATGGAAATACCATTCGTGACGTAATCATTTATGAGAATCAATATTCGCTTCAAGACAACATCATCATCGCAGAAAAAGGAGTGATGCGCGTTAGTGAAGACCGCAAGTTCCTTGAATTTGATTTGGAGAACGGATGGCGTTATCAGGAAAATGGTCCCTATAACACCAAGGAGACGGATTACTATCGATTGGGTTTTAAAAAATATAAAAAATCGTTTGACCTCAGTTCGTTTGATGTGCTTAAAACTCCCGATAGCATGTTCAAACGAAGCTATCAGATGCTCAACATCAAGCAGCTTCAAAAAGCGACAGACTCTATCAATAAAGATATTCGAGCATTGAAGACCGATCGAATGAGCAAAGAGGTGATGTCTCAACTCATGTTTGCTGGTCAACTGGAGAAAGGATGGGACATAGGCAAGCAGAAAAAAAAGACTGCATCCTATTTTGATCGACTGCCCGACTCTACCATCAATGTAGTCTACAATCGAGCAGCTGACAAATTGAACATCATGAAAAGTTCAAATCAGCTCATTGTTGAAGACTATTCCTCACGCAGTTTTGATCTGCGATTGCATCAGATTGAATGGCACAAGAAATTTTCCCTCTCATTTGCTTGTATAGTTCTTTTTGTCATAGGAGCACCACTGGGATCAATTATCCGCAAAGGTGGTCTGGGAATGCCACTGGTGGTGGCAGTTTCATTTTTTCTGGTCTTTCACCTGCTGAACATGTTTGGAGAAAAATTTGTTCGTCAAGAGATCATGACTCCCTTCTTCGGTATCTGGCTACCCAGTCTGGTACTTTTGCCCGTAGGATGCTTTTTGGTCTACAAAGCGATGAACGATTCTCAACTCTTCAACAACGAATTTTATTTTCGTCTATTCCGACAATTCAAAGCATTTCTCAACCGAAAAAAAGCGATTTGATATGAAGACCAATAGAAGAAATTTCATCCGAACCGGTGTCCTGGCAGGTACTGCATTAGGCATAGCTCCAACACAACTGATGGCATCTTCCTCCGAGGATTTGCAACTTGCACCGTTCAAACAGGCTCCACTTCCCTATGCCTATGGTGCACTGGAACCCATCATCGATGCCATGACCATGGAAATACATTATACTAAACATGCTGCTGCGTATACCAAGAACCTAAACGACGCATATGCTGCTGAGGTGAAAAATGGACAACCCAGTTTAGAAGATATTTTAAAAAACTCATCGAACTACAGCATGAAAATGCGCAACAATGGTGGAGGTCATTTTAATCATGAATTATTTTGGAAATGCATGCAACCTTCTGGTGGTGCATTGCAGGATGGCTTGCTCAAAGAAGCAATTCAACGTGATCTCGGAGGCTATGATCAAATGAAAAACAAATTGACAGAAGCAGCCATGACCCGCTTCGGAAGTGGATGGGCCTGGATTTACCTGGACAACAACAAGCGGTTGCAAATCGGCTCAACTCCCAATCAAGACAATCCCTTGATGGATGCTTCTCCAATCAAAGGATTTCCAATTCTGGGTCTGGATGTTTGGGAACATGCCTATTATCTGAAATACCAAAACAGAAGAGCCGACTATGTGAGCAATTGGTTTGGACTGGTAAATTGGAAAATGGTAGAACAACAGTATGAAACGGGATGGAAGCGAACCCTATAAAATAGGTTCAGCCTTTGCAAATTCCTGTTGCGACTAGACAACTGGACTCACAAAGGCTGAGAATGACACGCAATCGTGTATCAAATATAGGCAGGCTTTTGAATCCAAAAAATTTTTAAGCAAGTTTTTAAACCTCTTATTGTGTACAAATAACACATTAAAATTATGTTCAACTCTTACCTCGAAACCAACAAGCAACGTTACCTCGATGAATTAATCGACTTGCTTAGAATTCCATCCATATCTGCAAAAACTGAACATGCGCCAGATATGCAACGCTGTGCAGAAAAAGTAAAAGAGGCGTTGCTGGCCGCCGGTGCAGACAAAGCTGAAATTATTCAAACAGCGGGTCATCCAATTGTATATGGTGAAAAGCTAATTGACCCAACCCTGCCAACCGTGCTGGTCTATGGTCATTATGATGTGCAGCCTGCAGATCCGTTGGAATTATGGGATAGCGGTCCATTTGATCCAGTAATCAAAGACGGAAAAATTTTTGCAAGAGGTGCATGCGACGATAAAGGCCAATTCTACATGCACGTAAAAGCACTGGAATTAATGGTGAAACACAATGCACTCACAACCAACATTAAATTTTGTATTGAAGGAGAAGAAGAAATTGGATCTCCTCACCTGGCTGATTTTTTGGCTACCCACCAATCCCTGCTGAAAGCAGATGTGGTTTTAATCAGCGATACCGCTATGATCAGCATGGATACTCCATCAATCGATACCGGGGTAAGGGGACTCAGTTACATTGAAGTAGAAGTGACTGGACCCAACCGAGATCTGCACAGTGGCGTATATGGAGGTGCTGTAGCCAATCCGGCAACCGTATTGGCAAAAATGATTGCCTCGTGTTTTGACGAAAACAATCACATCACCATTCCTGGTTTTTACGACGACGTATTGTTGGCAAGCAATGAAGAACGAACGCTAATGGGTCAGGCCCCATTTGACTTGGAAGCATACAAAACTGATCTCGGCATTGTAGAAGTTTATGGAGAGAAAGGGTTTACAACAAATGAACGTACCGGTATTCGACCCACATTGGAGATCAACGGCATCTGGGGTGGATATACCGGCGAGGGATCAAAAACTGTACTTCCTTCCAAAGCAAGTGCAAAAATTTCAGCGCGACTGGTCCCCAATCAATCCTCAAAAAAAATCACTTCATTGTTACTCGACCATTTCAAAAAAATTGCTCCTAAAGGAGTTACTGTAAAAACAACCGAACACCATGGAGGCGAACCTTACCTTACTCCCATCGATTCTGTTGCTTACCAGGCTGCAGCAAAGGCAATTGAAAAAACATTTGGAAAGTCCCCAGTTCCTGTGCGAGGCGGAGGCAGTATTCCGATCTGTTCACTTTTTGAAAAAGAATTGGGAGTGAAAATTGTGTTCATGGGATTTGGATTGGACAGCGATAACCTGCATTCCCCCAACGAGAAATACGATCTCTATAATTATTACAAGGGAATTGAAACCATTCCCTACTTCCACCAGTACTTTTCAGAGATGAGCAAGTAATAGAAATTCCTATTCAAGTTATTTGATCATCGAGGACCCGGGGGACAATTCTCTTTTAAGAATCTCGTGTATAGTCCCATTAAATGCTGCACCGTCCCCTCACCTTCAAAGATGCTGTGACTGCGATTGGGGTAGGCCATAAATTGGAATTGCTTATTGTGTTTGATCAGCTCATTCAGTAGCATATCCGCATTTTGATAGTGGACATTATCATCACCAGTTCCGTGAATGTATAGAAGCTTTCCTTTTAATCCTTTTGCATGGGTGATCGGTGAGCCATTGATAAAATCTTGCCGATTTTCTTGAGGTAATCCCATGTAGCGTTCCTGGTAGATATTATCATAAGTAAGTTGATTGGCCACTGCTGCGATGGATATTCCCGTACCGTAGATTTCGGGATAACGAAACAGGAGGTTCAAAGTAGCAGATCCACCACCGGACCATCCCCAGACAGCGATGCGGGAAGAATCTACGTAAGGCCACTTCATGATTTCACGAGCAGCTGCAGCCTGATCATCGATGTTGACAATTCCAATCTTTCTGTAAATGGATTTTCTCCAATCGCGACCTTTGGGCACCGGAGTACCCCGATTATCAATGGATATATAGATGTACCCGTCTTTACTCATATCCCCAGCATACAAGCGATTGCGACCGACACCAAATTGATCTTTCACATTGGCTCCAGCTGGCTCGGTGTAGACAAAAAAGACAACTGGATACTTCTTATTAGGGTTGAAATTTTCCGGCTTGACCATCCAGCCGTCCATTTCATGGCCACCACCTGTTTTAACGGTAAAGAATTCAAGGTTCGACTGTTTTTTCTCAGCAGCTTGGATTGCATCTTCTACTTTACTTTTTTGATCTGCATCTTTGTGCGTAGACAGTCGTATAGTTTCAGTGATCCATTGCACTTTATGATTGGAAAAACTATGAAAAGCCCAATCACTGGTTGGGGAAATCGTGTATTGATGAGTTCCGGGTTGAGCAGCGGGTGTGATTTGTTCAGGCTGACCTTTCCCATCCAACGAGGTTCGGTACAAATACCGCTGTGTTGCATTTTTAGGGGAAGCATAATAATAAAGGTATCCTTCAGCTTCACGAATGGCTGCAATTTCGATCAGGTCGTGCTGTCCCTTAGTAAGCAATACCTCCTCTTTCCCATTTCGAGAAACTCGATACGCGTGTCGCCACCCATCTTTTTCAGTCACCCAAACAAAAGCTTTTCCATTATCCAGCCAATCCCATCCTCCGTATGAATAATCTTCATCAACAGATGGGAGAATATCAATCCAGGCAGCATCTTTCTCTGAATAGTGAATCACTGCTTCTCCGGTTGTAGCGTTTGCCATAAACAAGTGTGATTCGTTTTGTTTGCGATTCAATTGTTGAATAATCAATTCGCCATTACCTGCCCACTCCATGCGCGGGATATAATGCTGTCTGGAATCTCCAGAAATTTTCATCCACTTTTTTGATTTACTCAGAACATCAATCACACCGATACGAACTGCTGAAGGCGACTCTCCTACTTTTGGATATTCAACTGGAATTGGCTTTGAGTATACATCGGACGTATTATCAATCATCATGAAGTCTTTAGTTCCTTCGGCATTTACTTGCCAAAAGGCAATGCGCTTGCTGTCGGGGCTCCAACGAAATCCATCTCGGCATGCAAACTCTTCTTCATAAACCCAGTCAAATGTGCCATTGATCATTCGACGATTACCATCAGTAGTCAATGCCGTGATGGTTCCTGTAGATAGATCTTCTAGATAAATATTGTATTGGG
>JAFMES010000131.1 GCA_017856605.1 Chitinophagaceae bacterium | reverse complement strand
CGACTCATTTCAATTTTTGAGTTTTCTGTAGATCCATAAAAAAGGCCTCAATGGAAAATAAAGAAAAAAGAATGGCTCGGGTAATCGTAAAATTAGCCAATCCGTTTTGTTTGTCAAGTTTCGTTTTATCAACTCAGCAGAAGGAAAAAATCGTTTACTGATGGTTAAGGTATACAAGGCATTTTTGAGTTTTTCCCATGGCGTATCGCAGAATACTCCTTTATATGCAATTAGATGATGAATATACCGAAGTTGGTTGCGCTGAAGCCAACTCCTCCTTTTCATTGGAAATTCTGAAGGCGTCTCCACCCCCATGACGGAATTCAAAACTTCAAAAGCCAATTCCACTTCTTTCAAGGCATTCAATTGCTTGGCGCGTTGCTGAACATGCATCCAATTCAATGAACTTTTTTTCTGGACCCAATACAAATCAACCAACCATTTTATCCTAAACCACCCATGATCGGCACCATGCACACAAAGAAAAATAAATTGATCCACTTCATTCATCATTTTTATCTCAAATGAACCCAAATCGATTGATTCCAACCGATTGTATTCCCGAACCGGATCAAACAAAAAATTACCCAAACTATCCCTCAGTTTCCAGTGCAACTCAATTATCGGCTGAATCCCCTGCGTGGATGGAAGAAAAATGGCATCGTGTGCACCTTGCTGCAAATACCGCAATTGTGTATCATTGAATTCCAATCGATCGTTTTCGTTGACGTACCCAAGGGTTCGAATGAAATGTTCAACATGCGGTTGCGCACGGGGTTCCACCCAAATATCAATGTCATAAACGTGTCGAAGTCCAACTGCTCCATAATAATTAGCAGATAATCCAACTCCCTTTAGAAAAAAAGCTTTGAAGGAGTTTTGATCGACAAACGCTTGCAATTTTTTCATCACCTCCAATGAAGAAAGCGCCATCATGGTATTGTGCTGTGCCCATTCCCTTAGCTGTGCGCGAGCAGTGTCAGTAAATAGCATGATGCGCTCCACAGCAGGAGCAATGAGTCCCTGTAAACGATGCCGTTGCACCCAAAACAAAAATTCTTTTTCTGAAAAGAAATGACGGTACGCAGGCTGATTGGCAAGATCCTCTATCGCTTGATGATTGTGCAAAGCACACTTCAACAAGAGGTTCAGTTCTGGCGATTGAAATGCGTGGTTCATCTTAGGCATCATCGCATGAGGTACATCTTACCGTATCCGCTATTGAAATAACGATCAATATTATATGCACCGCTATTCAATTGATCAAGTCGCTTTCCATTGAGTGTTGCAACAACGCGATAGAGGTATACTCCATTTCCCAGAGGTTGTCCGTATTGATCTCGACCATCCCACTTGTACTCCGTAATATTGTTTCCGATCCGTAAGGGTCCCAGTTCAGCTCGAGTGATCTCTTTTACAATCTTGCCTGTGACGGTCAGGATTTGAATGGTAAGTTGACTGGGAACTTCAGAACCCGTCAGTGTAAAGACAAAGGCAGTGGATGTAGTAAAGGGATTGGGATAGTTCAGCAGCTGTGTGATCATGGGCTTATTGATCACCTCAAAACTCACTGCATAATCCGAACCTGCTGCATTATTGCTGCGATCTTTGGCCGATACAATCAATTCGTATTCACCATCTAGCTTAAAATAGGGACGAAAATGGACCGTTGCTAAATTCTCTTTACCACTTGCATCAATTACTGAAGGAATTAGCTTCAATGTATCGTTATCAAATTTGAGATTACGAATGGTGCCATCCGGATAACGAAGCCTGATCTTAAATAAAGCAGTATCGTTCAGTGCGAGGAACTTAGAGTCGTCTTTTAATCCTATAACAATAAAAGGTTTAGCACTCACGATATCATTATTAAGAATGCGAATACCATCAAATGTTACATCCAGTACGGGTGGAGTACGATCAGGCACCACTTTGAATGAACGGGTGAAATAATTATTAAACAGGTATTGTTCAGGCTGTGAAAAATCGGGGTTGAATTGTACCAATACATTATAGGTTCCGCTGAGCTTCTGCGTTTCTATCCATTGATCAATAACAATGGAATCGCCTGCAATTATCGGTCGATACAGCGCTGAAGCAATTGGTAAAGATTGATTGGTGGAGTCTACCACAGTAGTCACCACTTTAATGCTGTCAAATGGAACTTCGCTGATGTTTCTAAATGATGTAGTAACCCTGAACCGTTCACCTGCATCTACACTATCTTTTATAGTAAACGGCTGGTAAGGAATTACGGTCCCCTCTGGAACTTGAGCATAACTTACGTTTAGGTAACGCGACTGCCAAGGTGTGCGAGTGATGGGATCGGAATTTTCACGCAGAATGCGAAGCTGTGGGTATAGTCGTGCATTGATGAACGAAATAGCCGTATCCAATCTGGTCGATGTGCTGGTAAATAGCAAGGTTTCTGAAAGATCATTTTTAACACCAAACACTTTCCACAGTAATGCATCATTGCTGGGGGACTCCTGCGCATATCCATCCCACCGTAACCTATTCCAACCAAGAGAGGGTCCAATCAATCCCGTAGTTTCTGCTCCTTTATTATCAAAACTTTCAAAACTGATGCTTCCATTCAAAACAGCAGAAGGTACAGCACCAACTCCTTGTCCCAAAGGCGACCAAGAACCATCGGATTTTTTCTCTGCAAAAAAGTAAAAAGGAATATTTCTATAAAATGAATCCAGCGAAGAGAATCCGATCCCGGTGAGTTTATGATAAAGTGAATTTCCTGAACCGTAGGTTAAGGTATCCGACTTCCAATCGTTCACAAACCGTGGATTGGAAAGCGTAGTCAGTGATCCATAGTTGCTCAGGAGAACTATGCTACCGGCTGGAATACTGTCAAGAAAGTCCATTGCATTTTTCCGGCCTTGTTGTGTATTGTAATAATACCAAAACTGGTAGGCTTTGGTCAACCCGCATCCACCGGGACTATAACTATTAAAACGGCCTGTAGTCCCCTGAGGCACATTGACCATTGGCTGTCCGGAGGATTTATCTATCACAACAAACTCGATGGAATTCAATGAACCTGAACATCCACGATCATAAAGGATGTTGGAATTGAGGAACACTGCATTCAGCCCATTGGGAAATAATCCAGTACGAATCCTTAATTCTGTATTGGTCTTTTTAAACGTAAATCCAGTTGGTCGCGAGGATTCAATATTATCAAGTCGGTTCTCAGTGAACTGATAATAATGCGCTTGCATCCATCCTGGCTCGCCTGAAGCGACGTAGGTAAAGGAAGAAGTGGCCCAATTGAATGCCGTTCCTGTATCGGGTCGTTTTGCTACCCGCCAGTAATAAACGGTACTATCTAACCAAGGCAAACCTGGCGTAAAATCAATTACCCCTCCAGTTGAAGATTGTGACTGAGAGAATTTAATTGGAGAATTGAATAAAGCTGTTGTATCGACTTCTATAAAAAAGGTGGCGGATGTTTTCAGCTGCTTGGAAGTAGTTGCTCTTAGTTTGATATCCTGTCGATTTACTACTGCATACTGAGCAGGATAAGTTGGGCGAACATCATCTTCGGCGATCAGAAAACTTTTTACTGCTGTATTATTTGATTTTGAGAGTTCAGTAATGCGTGCATCGGGATCAATATTGACCTGAATACGATTCATTCCTTTATCACTCAAAGGATCAATGGGAACAGAAATTGAAATCGAATCTGCAAAGCGTGCCGAAGGCCGCATGGCATTGTATAAGATCCGCTCCGTGCCATCGGGAAGTAGGCGCTTGATGAGAATACGCACAGAATCTCGTGTTACCCGTCCAATATTTCGGTAATACACAGAAAGATCAAACCCGGAGTTGGTCACATTCAGGTTATTTGGACTCACCCGGATCAAAGGTTCTTCAATAACTAAATCAGGCGATGCATGGGGGTAAAGCACAATGGAGGGATCTCCATTAAGAAGTATCTGTTCCAGGGTAATTGTATTATAGAAGTCGATCGTCCCGGTCGGCACCTGAATTTCATTGAGCACATTGGTTTGCATGGTTCCAACGGTGGCAGTATAATTTTCACGTGCAATCTTATTATAAAAACTAGTGGTATACTGATTTAAGTAATTGACAATGCCTAAGTGGGTGCTGGCCAAGAATCCTATGCTTCCTTTACCTGGAGTTAAAACATAATTCTCCGTGATGGAGCGCCGAGATGATAGTACACGTGCACTATCGTAGGTGAAGAAATTTCCTGCATTGCAACCATTGGCTATGAAAAGTGGGTATCGACCTGAATTATCAAATATGGAAGGATCATCCAAGTTGTACTCCATGGAACTAGCAGAGGAATGTCCAAAATAGGTAATGAGTGCAAGTCCCTGTTTGAATAAGCTAGAAAGAAATCCAGAGTTGGTAAGTGCAATTCCTGCAGGAGTGATCTTATCAAAAGAATATACCCTCCCCCCAAATGCAGAATCTTCTATGATTCGGGCAGAATTCGCCATGTACCCATTGATAAGATTTTGTAAGTAGGGATCGCCACCGCCAATCACATGGGCAACATGTTTCATCCATCCTTTAGCCTCGATGGTTTGAACGGGTGAACGTAGGGCATTATCGTGTTCTTTTACTTTGTCGAGGTAATTCAAGATTTCATCTCCCGAAACAACAGACAAACGACCAATAGGCGTTTCTGGAGTGGGATCAAAATCACTCGATGCAAGAATGTTGTCAGAACCTGGATTACCAAAAGTGGGAACGAGACTGATTTTTTCAGTGATGGGCCTGGATTCAAATAATCGGTATTGATCGTATGTGACTCCTTTTCCGACAAGAAATATATATTTCAATGGAGTACTGAAGGTGTTTCTTGCAAATGCAATGAATTGTTTTATGGCTATGGGATGGTCTTTGATACCGAATGCAAACTGATCCGTTAATTCTTCTATATCGTACACACCCGTTTTGTAGTTACCGCCGTTGGCAGAAGATTTATAGGCGGTGTATTGCTGAATGGCGTCACCACGACTACTGATCCGAAGTGAGGAATGTGTAATGAAGAGAAATTCTGCGTGCTGTGCAGCAACCGAATAATTAATGAAGTTTTTGCGTTGTAAGGATGGTACCGACTGTATGGCTGAGGCTGCAGCGCTGACTATTACAAATTTTCGTTCTCCTCCCGCTGGCAATGCAAAACGATAGAGTCCGCTAACACCAAGGTCCCCCAGGTAACGTCTTCCTTCATTCAATTCATATAAAATGGGAGCTACACCCCCTGCATTGAAATTTGAAATCTCAAGATAATTTCCGACTGCACTCGCTGGAAGAGAAAACTGGAATAAACTGGCTCCACCAAAATTGAATGTACGTGAGTAGACCAGTTCATATTGATGAACCACCATGCGATCCGACGCTAATGTCGACGCATTGACGATTCGAACCGTATCCAAAGACCTCCCAAGCAAACCAGCAGGAACAGGAAGTTCAAGTTGAGAAGCATTGAGAAAATTCATTGGGTTATCAACAACAACAGTGCCGTTGAGCAGAACTTGCAATCTCCTGTTATTCGCGGCTCCGCCCATGGCATTTATCCGCAGCAAGGGTGCAGGACCTTCAGAGGAAACGTACAAATTACTTTGCTCCACTAGAGGTGTGGTGGGACTAATATAGCGACTGGTCCAGCCCTCACCTTGATCATAAGATGAAGAGTAGATGAAAGTCGACCCAACTACCGCCGCATATCCAGGGAATAATTGATCTTTAAACGATCGGTTCAACGTATGTATAAAATAGGGCTCTGCAGGCAGCGTATTGAGTGCAATGTTGTTTTGGGAAGAAGTGAAGCGCTTATTGGGAGTACCACTATTTACCGTTAAAAAATAAGCTGCGGTATCGGTTTCTAAACTCCAGCGGTCGGCGAGTTGTAGTCCAGGTCGACTATACAACTGAGCATCGATTTTCCCATCGTTTATTTGCCCAAAAAATTCAATGAAATCGGATGCGTCAAGGGAACGATTTGAAACCGAAGTAAAAAGAGGCACTTCCTCTCCATTT
>JAFMES010000130.1 GCA_017856605.1 Chitinophagaceae bacterium | reverse complement strand
AGCTGTGTGTTGATTGGCTTTTGCTTCATGACACATAAGAACATGTTCTCGGGTTATGCGATGCTCAATCTGGCATTGATTCTTTTCCTTTGCATTGAACTTCCCCTACTGCCCTCCTTTGCCCTCTATTTTGGAGGATGGCATTCCATCCGTTCATTTGAACTTATTTTCAAGTACCTCCAAGTTGAACAAGGGAATGAACGTCTTCGACCTGCAACCCTTTGGTTACGGTCCATACCCATGACCCTATTGGCTGCACTTTTTTTCATAGCAGCTGCCTACGCTTGGTCCTTTACGGAAATGAAAGGGGATCCACTTCCGATCGTTTTCATTTTCCTATCCGTTATCACGCTTCCTCACCTGGACGTGATGGACAAAATGATCAAGCGGTCGACCACCTCTTGAGCCAAGCTTTATAGTATTTTTGTGGCATGCGGATCACCATTTCCCCCATAGCAGCTGAGGACAACCCCTTTATTGCAAAAATCATACGTTCCACTTTGGAAGAATTCAATGCCAATAAATGCGGAACTGTCTACTATGATTCGTCTACAGATCATTTGCATGAACTTTTTCAAAAAGACCGTTCAGGTTATTACATAGCACGAGTGGATGAAAAAATTGTGGGAGGAGGCGGATTGTTTCCAAGTGATGGTCTCCCTGAAGACACCTGTGAACTGGTGAAAATGTACTTATTGCCAGAAGCGCGAGGTACGGGTATTGGCGCAAAGCTGATTCTGCAAGCCATGGAGACCGCTCGGAGTTTCGGGTTTAAACGCATGTACATAGAAACCATGCCCGAATTGAAAAAAGCCATGTCAGTATATGAAAAATTTGGCTTTTCCTATCTGGATGCCCCGATGGGAAATACCGGACATCACGGTTGCTCCATCTGGATGTGTGGAAACCTCTAATGCAACTTTTTTACTTCATAGACGGGACTGAATAAATACACCTTTCCAGTAGTCACTTCAATTGCCTTTATCCGTGTTCTTACTTTTTCGCCTCGAATAAAAATCCGCTCCCCCTTTATAGCAAACCGCTCACCGGATACTAATTCTTCCACCAAACAATAACCCTGTCGGACAGGATCATACCGACGAAGAACACGCATGAGGGATGCGTCTGCACAGGAGCTTGCCGAAGGGCGAGCAATTGAACTGCGCAGTTGAAGGGATACATCATCGGGGAATATGCGTGTCTGTAAAAATTGCTTTAATAACTCTCCAAATTGTTGTTGCCACTCGCGACCATGTGATTCCACCCGGTTACCGTATCGTATAAAAGTTATCAAATGAGCCAACTCGTGCAAAAGAGTAATCAGAAACGCAAATGGATTCAAATTTCCATTGATGCTGATCCGATGATTTTTATTGGCATATGCATTCCTGTAATCGCCCAGCACAGTAGATCTAGATCGCGTGATGGTCAAGTGCACATTGTACTGATCCAGATAAGGCATCACCAACTCAAAAGCGCCTGCAGGCAGGTAATCGGACAATGAACGAATAGGCGCTTCGTTGGAGGGCATCATTTTTTCTTTAGCAACAATGCCATCAACCCCTTGACCTCAAAAAACGAATAGATGAGATACAAAAACATGCATACAAAAAGTGCTGGCATATTTTTTTGATCCCCTTTTTGCCAGGCATAAAGCACAACAGCTGTCGCAGAAAATACGAGCTTGGCAAGAAAGGATCCATAAACGGAAGATGTAAATCCTAATGTAGTGGCCGACCGCAACCCCCTATTCAATACCCAAAAGGAAAATACGGTAAGGATAAATAGAAAAAGATTTCCAAAAAAAATAACCTCGGGGTCTATGCCTCGTTTACTGAGCAGGTCAACCAGCACTCCCGTTAATAATGCCACAGCAAAAAACACAAGAATGATGGGACGCAGTGATTTTCGTATGTTCATCGGTTCTTTTTTTGAGTATCCATCACAATCTTGATCAAATTAAACAAGACTGCCAACAAGGGCAGAATCCATATGAGTAACGCACCTGAAAAATTAAAAAACTCATCGGCCTTCCAACCCGCTAAGAGGGCCAGAAGAATGGAAATAAAAAACTGCATCCCTAAACCCATGTACTTCATCCAGGAATGAACAGCTTGGGAATCCTTTTTAGTTTTCATTACTCAAAACTCTGTTCTAAATCGGGAATGGATATGACGGCCGTATCCAGCAATAATTCCGATTGTCCGGATAAGACCTTTTGAAGATTGTCCAGATAGGCTTCTCGATAACGAATTTGTCTTTCCAGTGAATCCGTCCTCATTTTCAATCGTGTTAGCTCCCGACGTTCGGATTGACTTCCATAACCTGGAATATAGAATTTCAGTGGTGTGAAACTGATGAGGGCCGTAGTCAAACCGACCAGCAAAACAAAAATGAAACAGGAAACAATGTAAACGCCTAAGCGGGTAATTTTGAATGTAACGACTTCCTCATAGGAGTGATCGTTCATGACCACCAATCGATACCGATTGGTTAACCGCTTGAACCTACTTTGCTTGAACTCTTCAGCCATTTCAGAATGGATATCGCAATAAAGTTACTGTTAATTCCGGATTCCATCTCTTTCAAAATAGATACATAAGGTGTAGTTTTACACACCATGAACAAACCGTTGTGCCGTTGGCGGACATGCTTTTTTCTCACCCTGTTGACTGCCCTTCTTTCGGGCATTGCACCAGGAGTTGCTGCACAAACGGATATCACGTACGACCTTGAAAAGCCAAAAGGGTTTGAAAATCGCAAACTGCGTTCAGAACTCACCCCCGACAAAAAAATTGGCCCCGTTAAACGCATGAAAGAAAATATTGTAGCACAATACAATTTTTACTTTAATGCAAATAACAAATTGGAAGAATCCATCCGTTCTGTCCGATCGGCTCAAAAAGACAGCTTCAATCGACTACTTTCCTACTATGATCTACCCTTAGAGGCTTTCAAGGGACAGCAACAGAACCTCGATTCGGTTATTATTAAATGCAATAATGGTATCCTTTTACACGATCTAAGAAATGATTGGGTAGACGACCTATACCTGCTGATGGGGAAATCCTATTTCTATCAACAAAAATTTGATTCTGCCTTTGATGTCTTTCAATACATCAACTACACCTTTCAGCCGAAATCCAAAAATGAAAAAGGATTTGAAAAACAAATAGGATCAAACCTCAGCGAGACAGGCACCCCTTTCAATGTAGCTACGCGTGAAAAAGGCGAAGGCGCTCGAAGGTCATCTCGAAACGATGCATTACTATGGATCATTCGTACTCAATTTGCCACAGGCTCCGATGATGAAGCCCGTAGTTTAATCGCCATTCTTCAAAAAGATAACTTCTTTCCCAAGCGCTTAAGCGATGAATTGAATGATTTGAAAGGATATGGGTTTTATCGCTTGGGGCAATACGACTCTACCGCATTGTACCTTACACGATCCATGGGCGTGTGCATCGACAATAAAGCTCGATCCAGACGAATGTTTCTTATTGGACAGCTTTACGCAGCAATCAACAAGAAGGATACTGCTGAATTGTTTTTTGATAAATCCATTGCGCTTACTACCGACCCCATCCTGGAAGCTTATGCCCGTATTTATCAAGTGGGATTGAGTTCTAACGAAGCAGATCTGAACAAGCGCATCGACGAAAATGTTTCCTTGCTCCTTCAAATGGCAAAAAAGGAAAAATACCTCGCCTACCGATCCATCATCTACGAAGCGGCAGCAGCAATGGAATTGGAACGAAAGGAAACGAATAAGGCCATAAACTTGCTCATTACGTCCAGCTCTTTTGCTGATGCTGATCCAATAGCCAAATCAAAAACTCAGCTTCGCATTGCTGAATTGGCCTTTGATTCAAAACAATACCGCATTTCAAAGCAGTATTTTGACAGCATCAATGCCTCTCAACTATCTGAATCGGAAACAAACAAAAAATTGATCGCTTCAGAGTTGATTCTTTATTTTGATGCAATCGAAAAAGAAGACAGCCTTCAACGCATTGCCAATATGCCAGAAAAAGTACGGGATGAGTTTTTGCGTCAACTGCTAAAAAAATTAAAGAAGGAGCAGGGAATACAAGATGAAGAGACAGATGCAGTTGGCAGAGGTGCGCTTCAGCAACGAACCAGTGCATTGGACCCAAACACTGGAAATATATTTGCATCCGATTCAAAAAAGGGCGAATGGTATTTTAATAATCCCACATTGGTAGCGCAGGGCAAGCAAACGTTTAAGAATAAATGGGGAAGTCGCCCTAACGTTGATAATTGGCGAAGACTTGCAGTCATATCCAGTTCCGCACGCAGTGGATTGGTGAGAGGAGGCGATGGAAGAAGGGGTGCAGTGGCACCCCCGGATGCCGGTCCACCTGAATTATCCATCGAAGGCCTTTCCAAAAGTTTACCTTTAAGCGAATCGCAACGGCTGGTTTCACAACAAAAAAAGGGAGAAGCCTATTTAAAATTAGCATCGATTTATAAAAACAAGTTGGGCGATGACATCTCTGCAAAAGAATGGATTTCCCGATACATTCAAGAGGGCAACGATACTTCTTTGATTGCAAAGATTAATACCGGAGCACAAACAGAAGCACGACGAACAGCCATTACTGACGAATACGATCGGATCTACGATCTATTTCTTTCAGGAAAATTTGAAAAGGCAATAGAGGAAAAGAAAAAAGCGGATGACCTCTATGGCACAACGGAATGGAGTCCCCAATTGCTCTATATTGAATCAGTGTATTATATCAAGTCACGGAATGATGAACAGGCTATAACTGCATTGAAAAAAATCATCGCACTGCATCCAGAATCTCCCCTTGCAGCAAGGGCAACAGTTTTGGCAGAAGTAGTTGCACAGCGAGATTCAATAGAAGCTGCATTGACCTCCATGCAAGTAGAACGTCAAAAAGAGGATAGCCTCATTTGGCTTGACGATAGTCCCCTACCCAAGCCAAAAGAAGTTATTGCAAAAAAAGATGTGACAGAAAGAATCGTAGCACCACAAAAAGATTTGAAACGCGCGGCAGTAGATACCGCTGCCTTTAAAGTGCCTATTAATGTCATAAAGGAAGAAAGATTCTCATTCAATGCAAACGATCCCTATGGTGTTCTCTTGCTCATGAAAGACGTGGACATTGTGTACATCAATGAGGCAAAACGAGCATTGGCTCGATACAATGCCGAACGGTATGCAGGTTCAACCTTCACCATACGCAATGATGCAATTGGAAATACAGCCTACATCCTGATCAGCTTTTTTAATAATGCCGCAGATGCGCTGGTCTACGTTGAAAAAACTTCGCCGCTAGCCCCTCGGGAGATATTCCCTTGGCTGCAAGCAGATAAATACCGCTTTTATATTGTTTCTCCCGATAACCTAAAGAAAATGATGGAGGACAAAGACACTGCAGCTTATATCAAATTTCTGCAACAACAATTACCGGGAAAATTTTAAGGAAACCTTTCCACCTATGACCATGCTTTTGTTTAGTTTTACCTTATGAGTATGCGGACTAAAAAAGTAACGGGAGCCTCACGCCCGGTGAGGATATTCTGGAAGATTTTTTTCTACGCCTGGGGGTTCGCAGTATTGTTGATATTGGTGATCTATCTGGGACTATTTGGAAAGCTCCCCTCCATTGAAGAGTTAGAGAATCCATCGATGATGTCTTCCTCAGAGATCTATGCGGATGACGGTACCTTAATGGGCAAATTTTATCTGAAAGACAGGATAAACGTTAAGTATCAGGATATTTCTCCAAATGTAATCAAAGCCTTGATTGCAACTGAGGACGAACGTTTTTATGAACATTCAGGAATTGATGTTAGAAGTTTATTGCGTGCAGTAGTTTTTCTGGGGAGCGAAGGAGGAGCCAGCACCATCACGCAACAGCTTGCAAAATCGTTATTGGGACAGCAAAGTCGCATGTCCGTTGGTCGTGTAATTGAGAAACTTAAGGAATGGATTGTTGCCATCAGACTAGAACGAAATTTTACAAAAGAAGAAATCATCACACTCTACCTGAAT
>JAFMES010000129.1 GCA_017856605.1 Chitinophagaceae bacterium | reverse complement strand
AGGTAATTCAGATCGTGACTGATCCGGAAGTAAAAGACATGACCGATGCCGAAAAGACACAGGTCATTGCACAGGCGCGTTTTCTTCGCGGTCACTATCATTTTGAAGCTAAAAAGATGTGGGGTAATGTTCCTTACATCGATGAAAAAACATACAATGCAGGTGATCCAA
Organism: Chitinophagaceae bacterium; assembly: GCA_017856605.1. Lineage (GTDB taxonomy): Bacteria > Bacteroidota > Bacteroidia > Chitinophagales > Chitinophagaceae > Pollutibacter. The sequence goes on along the minus strand of JAFMES010000129.1, from coordinate 5,885 downwards.
AAGGTGTTTTGGTTCCGAACACTGCAGACATATGGCCTCAAATTGAAGCTGACTTCAAGTATGCAGCTCAAAACCTTCCTACTACACAAGCTCAAAAAGGTCGAGCAACACAATGGGCTGCAAAAGCTTATCTTGGAAAAGCTTTGTTGTTCCAGAAAAAGTGGGCAGCTGCGAAGACGGAATTGCTGGATGTTTATACTAACTCTGGTAAGCGTTTGGTAGCTGAATACCATGATAATTTCCGTACAGTAACCAATAACAATGCTGAATCCATTTTTGAAGTTCAGTTCTCAGTTAATGACGGTACTACGGGCGGTAATGGTAATCAGGGGGATGTACTTAACTGGCCTTATGCTGGTAACTCTCCTGGTCGCGGTTGCTGCGGTTTCTATCAGCCATCTCATAATTTGGTGAACGCATTCAAGACGGATGCAAGTGGTTTACCCTTGATTGGAAATGCTGCTGATGGCAGTCAGGATACCTATAATGATGTGGACCTTCCCAACGATCAAGGCATCAGCTTTACTCAGCCTTATACATTGGACAACAGTGTTCCAGTTGATTCTCGTTTGGACTGGACAGTAGGTCGTAGAGGAGTTAGGTTCTTGGATTGGGGTCCTCACCCTGGTTCTTCCTGGATCCGCGATCAAGCTTATGCTGGTCCTTTTAGCGGCAAGAAATGGATGTATTATCTCTCTGAGGAGAATTCTACCACCCACGCTACTGCTCGTCGTTCTGTAAACAACAACTACCGTATGATTAAATTCTCAAGTGTGATTTTATGGTTGGCGGAGTGTGAAGCAGAATTGGGCAACCTTGCACAAGCAGAGACCTACGTTAACCTGATCCGTAACCGTGCAAAAAATACCGGTCGCCAAGATGCTTCAGTTAATGTAAAGGTTGAGCCTTGGCCAGTAGGTACATTTGCTACACGCGGACAAGGATTTGCAATCAATGCTGTTCGTTTTGAGCAACGCCTTGAATTTGCAATGGAAGGACATCGCTTCTTTGACCTGGTTCGTTGGGGTATTGCAGAAAAAGTACTCAATGCATACGTTGCAAAAGAAGGTGCTGCAGGAAGAGATTCTAACGGAAGGACATTCAGTAAGCGCAACTACCTTGCTGGAAAAGTGTTCTTGGCGAAGCATAACCTTTTCCCCATCCCTCAAGATGAAATCCTGAACTCTCAGAAAGATGGTAAATCGGTGTTGAATCAAAACCCCGGATACTAATCATATTTCTTCATTAGAATGAAGGCTGTCCATATGGACAGCCTTCATTTTTTTACTCAGCATTCATTAAATCTTCAAATAGTTTTTCGTAATCTTTTTCTGCTGTTCTAACGTCTTGGCTTATGGTTTGGTATTTTTTTTCTAAGGTCGCAAATGCTTCCTTTTGTGTATAAATCTCCGGATTACCCAATTGCGCCTCCATTTCAGTTTTCGCTAATCGCAATTGATTGAGTTTCGTCTCCAGCTCATCAAATCGTTTTTGTAGTTTCTTTTTTTCTTTTTGTTTTTCTTTATCGATTGAAACGGGAGCGGGTTTGGCAACTACCACCTGTTTTTCGGGTTTTGGGTCTGCTTTTACTTGGAGTTGGGCTCTCATGCGTTCTTTCCATTCTACCCATTCGGTATAGTTTCCTTTAAACTCAACAATTTTCTCGTCAACTATCTCCCAGATCTTGTTTGCAGTTCTGGAAATAAAGTAACGGTCGTGGCTTACCAAAATAAGACTGCCTTCGTATTTGTCAAGTGCCTCTGCAAGTAAATCAACCGAGTGCATGTCAAGGTGATTGGTTGGCTCATCGAGCATGAGGAAATTGGCTTTGCTGATGATGGTCTTGGCCAATGCCACACGGGCTTTTTCTCCACCACTCAATACTCGGATGCGTTTGTCAACATCCTCACCTGAAAAAAGAAAGCATCCCAATACCGTTCGTAATTCAAGATCGGTCTTATTGCTTCCAGCCGTTTGCATTTCTTCCAAAACAGTATTATCCAATCGTAAATGCTCCAATTGATGCTGGGCATAAAAGCTTTCATCTACATTGTGTCCCCAGTTTCGCTCACCCTCAAAGGGTTCACGATCTGCAATGATGCGTAAAAGTGTCGATTTCCCTTTTCCGTTTGCACCGATGAGTGCTATCTTATCGCCTCGTTCTATTTCTGCGGTACCTCCATTCAAGATGCGAATATCACCAAACTGTTTACCGATGTTTTTTAATGTACAAATGACTTTGCCGGGAACTTTATCGATGCTGAAATTAATGCGAATATTGGGTCGTTCTACTACTGCTTCTTCTACGCGCTCTAGCTTATCCAATCGTTTTTGTACGCTCTGTGCTTGTGTTGCTTTGGAGGCCTTGGCTTTGAAACGTTCAATGAATCGCTCTTGCTGTCGGATAAAATCCTGTTGATTCTGAAATGCACGTTGCTGTAATTCAACCCGCAATGCTTTTTCATTCTCATAGTAGGTATAGTTACCAGAATAGATATGGAGTCTTCTTTGATAGAGTTCCACGATCTTGTTGACCATCCTGTTGAGGAAAAATTTATCGTGACTCACAATGACTACTGCACCTTGGTAATGCGATAGGTACTTTTCTAGCCACTCGATGGAGGGGAGGTCAAGGTGATTCGTTGGCTCGTCCAGCATCAATAAGTCCGGTTGCATCAAAATCATTTTTGCAAGCAATACCCGCATCCTCCAGCCTCCACTGAATTCTTTGTATGGGCGCAGCAGGTCGTTTTGACTAAAGCCCAACCCGTGCAGCACGTCTTCTGTTTTATGATCAATGGAGTAGCCATCCAACACGTCCATTTCATGCAAGAGGTCAGTATATTCAGTGAGTTTTTTTTCGTCCTCTGCTTTTTCCAATTCAATTCCGAGGATTTCAATGCGCGCTTGAATTTCCAAAACCCGTTCAAAAGCAGTTTTAGCTACATCCAGAATGCTGGCATCGGTTTCAAAACTCAAAAGATCCTGATGCAGATAGCCGATGCTGGTCGACCTGCTCCGCTCAACGGTTCCCGCGCTGGGTTGGTATTCTCCTGCAAGCAATTTCAATAAGGTTGACTTTCCCGTTCCATTGAAGCCAATGAGACCCACTCGGTCTCCGGGATGTATATGCCATGTGGCGTCCTCAACGATCACCCGTGCACCAAATTCAAAAACCAAATCCTGAAATCCTGCCAGCATAGAAAGCGTAAAATTGGTTGCAAATGTACTATAAACCAAAGAGTTGATGAACCAATGGCTTGTCGGTTTGTTATAATTACATGAGGGGATTCTTTTTGGTTTTGACCTGTGTGGGATTTTTTCAGGTAATTTTTTCTCAAGAACGATATACAATCAGTGGGTACATACGCGACTCGCTGAGTAGGGAAACCTTGATCGGTGCTACCGTCCAATCGAAGGGTACAGGTAAAGGAGTTAGCTCTAACCAATATGGATTCTTCTCCATTACCCTTCCCGCAGGCGACCATAGCTTTTTGGTCTCCTTTGTAGGATACACACCGTTGGAAAAAATTATTACTGTGCAAGGGGATATGTCAATCGATTTTTCATTGTTATCCAAAGCCAGTCTCTCACAAGAAATCATCATTTCCTCCCGCAAGCGCGATGCCAATGTAAAAAATGCGCAAATGGGACAAATTGACCTCAGTGTCAACCGCATGAGATCGCTCCCCGTTATTTTTGGTGAATTAGACCCCCTAAAAACACTTCAGCTTTTCCCGGGAGTATCCAATGCAGGGGAGGGCAACAGTGGGCTGTATGTACGAGGAGGTGGTCCCGATCAAAACCTGATTCTTTTGGACGATGCCGTTGTATATAACACTGGACATTTATTTGGATTCTTTTCAGTTTTTAATGGAGACGCTATTAAGAATGTTTCTTTGATCAAAGGTGGAATGCCTGCTCAATATGGAGGGCGACTTTCCTCAGTGTTGGATGTGGCTATGAAAGATGGCAACATGAAAAAATTTCAAGTGGATGGAGGAATAGGAAGCATATCGTCGCGACTCACCCTACAGGGACCGATAAAAGGGGATAAATCCTCATTCATGATATCAGGACGGCGCACGTACATCGATGCGTTAGTGAAACCGTTCATCAAAAAGGGAAGTCAATTTGATGGCTCAGGATACTATTTCTACGACCTGAATGCTAAGTTCAATTACCGGTTTTCAGACAAAGATCGGCTCTATGTCAGTGGGTATTTTGGAAGAGATGTATTCGATTTTGTAAATAACAGGCGCGAGTTTGATGTAAATATACCATGGGGAAATGCCACACTTACCACACGATGGAATCATGTGTTTAGCAAAAAGCTTTTCATCAATACCACGCTGGTGTATAACGATTATAATTTTTCACTGGGCGCCCTACAAAATAACTTCAATTTTACGCTCAACAGTGGAATCCGCGATGTTAACATTAAATCGGACCTCGACCATTTCTTATCGCCTGAGCACAAACTCAAATATGGACTTCAGTATACGTTTCATCGATTTTCTCCTTCCATCGTAAGCGGAAGACAAGATTCGGTGGTTTTTCAGCCCAATAATGCACAGTTGAAATATGCTCGTGAAATGGCAGCCTATATACAAGACGATTGGGAAGTAGGCGATAAGCTTAAGATCAATTATGGTCTTCGATGGAGTGGATTCCAGCAAGTGGGACCGTATACGAGGTATGGGACAGATAAATTTGGAAACCGATTGGACAGTTCCGTTTTTAAGACCGGAGAGCCTATTAAATTTTATTCTGGATTGGAGCCGCGACTCACCATGCGGTATTCGATCAACGAAGAAACTTCCTTAAAAGGAGCGGTAAGTCGTAACCGGCAGTACATTCACTTGGTCAGCAATGCCGGTACCACTCTGCCAACTGATGTTTGGGTGCCGAGTACCTTTCGGGTAAAGCCACAATTGTCTTGGCAATATTCTTTAGGATTGTATAAAAACTTGAAAGACAATATGTGGGAGACTTCAATTGAAGTATATTATAAGTCTATGTTGAATCAAATTGAGTACCGAGAAGGGTATACGCCGTCTATCACGGATCCGGAGGAAGAATTTGTTTTTGGAAAAGGGTGGAGTTACGGTGCTGAGTTCTTTATCAATAAAACAAAGGGAAAATTCACGGGTTGGATAGGGTATACCTTAGCCTGGTCTTGGAGGAAATTTGCGGAACTGAACCAGGGGAATAAATATCCTGCGAAGTTTGATCGCCGACACGATCTTTCCGTTGTGGCCACATACGAATTGAATAACAAATGGAAATTGTCCTCTGTTTTTGTTTACGCTACAGGAAATGCAGCATCCCTACCTGAACGCTTTTATCTCATTGAAGGAGTGCTTACCCAACAATACAGTTCGATAAATAAATACCGATTGCCTTCTTATCATCGATTGGACATCTCTGCCGTTTACACTCCAGTCCCCAAACGACCAAAGAAAGTATCTTCCAATTGGGTATTTAGTCTGTACAATGCGTATAGTAGAAGGAATCCCTATTTCTTTTACTTTGACCAGACTGGAAGTGCTTTTGACGGTAGCCTTCAGGTGCAAGCAAAGCAAGTTTCCCTGTTTCCTGTACTTCCTTCTGTAACCTACAATTTCAAATTCTAGGAGTTATTTTTTGAGCTTGAATCGAATGGCTCCACTGGTCTGCTCGTTGGAAGAGATGTTGATTTCATACCGTTCTTTACCGGCATATACAATCATCAGTGCTGTGTTAGGAGGGATGGAGCCAAGGCTTTCGGCATACATGATCAGATCGTAGCTTTCATCATCATCTTCCACCTTGATTTGTAGAGAGATGGGTTGGGCAGTCAACATCTTGGAAGCCACCAATTGCTTTTGATTAAGGAAAATCGA
>JAFMES010000128.1 GCA_017856605.1 Chitinophagaceae bacterium | reverse complement strand
CGTTTCCAGCGCTACCACCTCAAGGTAGTGCGTCTACCAATTTCGCCACCTGGGCATTGTGGGCGACAAAATTAATGATTTTTGCGATTACTTGCTGAGGCTGATTCGGAAGGTAGAACCCTTTCCAGGCGTTGATTGTTTTAGGAGCAATTTTCCAGAATGGTATTGCTCAACGATTCGTTTCGCAAGCGTTAAGCCCAGTCCCCATCCTCTTTTTTTAGTGCTCACGCCCGGTTCAAATAACTCGTGTTGTAGTTCGGGTTCAATTCCTTTTCCTGTATCGGTTAAATCAATATGTACCTGCTCTTTTTCTTCAACTACATCGATATAAATTGATCCGGTTTCTTCCAGTGCATCCAGGGCATTCTTTAATATGTTTTCAATCACCCATTCAATCAGAGGAGGAGCCAGTTCCAGTTGTATGGGTTGCCCAGGTGTTGTTCTAAGAATGAATTGTACTTTTTCGGGTGCGCGTTTTCTAATGTAATCCACTACATGTTCTACGAGTTCAAGTAGGTCAACTTTTTCCTTTTTAGGAACTCCTCCAATCATGCTGAATCGTTCACTGATCAGTTTGAGTCGACCGATATCCTTGTCCATTTCCGGAACAATCTTTTGCGGATCCGCTTGTTCTCGAAGTAAAGCCGTCCATCCTGATAATGCAGAGATGGGCGTACCCAATTGGTGGGCAGTTTCTTTTGCAAGTCCTGCCCATAATTGATTCTGCATCGAACGGTTTCTGATTTGGATCAACCGAATGATGGTTATGACGAACAGCAAAACAATCAGCAGTTGAATCAGTGGGAAATAACGGACTTGCTTAAGCAATGTCGACTCCCCATAGTAATAAATATTGTATTGGGATAAATCTGAACCAAAGTAGGTTTTGATTGATCTCCCATTTGCTTTGAACTCCTGAACTTTCCGTTTGAGGTAAGCAGGATCATATTGAACGGTGCTGCTGTCAAAATTCAGAAAGCTCATGATGCTATCGCGTTCGTTGGTCTCAATTACCGGGATGGTTGCCTGTTCTGCAACAATGGTGGAGGCCAGGGAGAGGTCATCTCCAATATCCGAGTTGGCAATTTGCTGTTGAGCTGCCGCCCATTCCCGCATGCGATCGGCTTCTCTTTTGGAGATCTTATTGGCTAGGTAGTCGGAATAAAAGAAAGTTCCGATCACTATAGCGATCGCAACGACTGCCATCCAAGTTTTTGAGGCGTTTAATCTCATGATCAATCGTGAAGTTAATCGACAATTTTCATCCTAAGGGACTAATTTTGTTAGATAAATGAGTCAGCCGAGTGAACATCCTGTAGTTGCAGTAGTCATCCTGAATTGGAATGGCATTTCTTATTTGGAGCGGTTTTTGCCATTCTTGAACCGGTCGACTTATCCCAATTTAAAACTATACGTTGCCGACAATGGTTCAACTGACAACTCAGTTAATTGGCTACAAACCCATCATCCCCACATACAGGTATTGACAAGTAAGACCAACCTTGGATTTGCAGGAGGCTACAATTGGGCAATTTCGCAATTAAATGAAGAGTTGCTGGTTTTGCTGAATTCTGATATCGAAGTCGATCCCGGTTGGATTGAGCCTGTCGTTCAACTCTTTAACCAGCATCAAGACGTAGCGGCAATCCAGCCAAAAATTATGGATTTTCATCGTAGGGATCATTTTGAATATGCCGGTGCGGCTGGAGGCTGGATGGATCGTCTTGGTTATCCATTTTCTCGTGGTCGCGTTTTCGATGTATTAGAGAAAGATCATGGGCAGTACGATACAATCCGGGAAATTTTCTGGGCATCAGGTGCTGCCATGTTCATCCGAAAATCTGCATTTAATCAAGCAGGAGGGTTCGATGAATTCTTTTTTGCTCATCAGGAGGAAATTGACCTTTGTTGGCGAATGCAGCGCTTGGGTTGGCGCTTGCTGGTTTGTCCGCAGTCGATTGTTTACCATATTGGAGGGGGAACCTTACCCAAGGATAATCCACGTAAAGTCTTTTTGAATTTTAGGAATAACCTGATCATGCTTTACAAAAACCTTAGTCTGGCTGAGGCAAGTTGGATTCTTCCCGGGCGATTTGCATTGGATGCGATCAGTGCCTACAAAAATCTCTTTTCAATGCAGTCCAGCTACTTTTTTGCAGTGATGCGTGCCCATTTTGCCTTCTTGGGCTGGATGTTGTTTCATCAAAAACGCTCAGTACGCCTTCCAGCGAATAATAGGGAGGTCGCCTTAAAGGGACTTTACCAGGGAAGTATCGTTTGGCAGCATTTTATTCGGGGAAAAAATCGCTTTAGTGAAATTGTTTCTTCCTTGAATGGATAATTGAACTGCATTTTCTATTTTTGCGGTGCAAATCACACTTATGCAGGATAATAACAAGAACACGTTGGATAGAAAAGACTTTGGCAGAAACTGGGTTTCTTCCTCCCGTTTTCTTTTCCACGTTCAGCTTTTTGCCATCCTCGCTTTTGTCATGGGTGGCTGTTATGGTCTCTATTCCATGAAGTACAAAGGCAAGCCCAAGGTCGATGTGCCCGAAAGCACCCAGTACACCCCCAAGTACAAGTAAGAAATCTTTGCAGGATGGGGGCAAAAACCTATTTTTGCAACCCACTAAGCTCTTGTATATGCGGAAGTAGCTCAGCTGGTAGAGCATAACCTTGCCAAGGTTAGGGTCGCGGGTTCGAATCTCGTCTTCCGCTCAAAAATTCCATCCAAAGATGGAATTTTTTATTTTGAGTCGTATTTCTTTCGCCCGGGTGGTGGAATTGGTAGACACGCAGGACTTAAAATCCTGTTCGCCGAAAAAGCGAGTGCGGGTTCGATTCCCGCCCCGGGCACATCTTTCTTCCTTCAACTTATTTTATACATGCAGCATCCTCACTCATTTTCTCGACTCCAGGAAATTCTTGATGAGCTGAGGGAAAAATGTCCTTGGGATAAAAAGCAAACCATTCATAGCCTACGCCAACTTACAATTGAAGAGACCTATGAGCTCGCAGACGCTATTGCTTCAGACGACTGGAATGGTATTAAAGAAGAACTCGGAGACTTGCTTTTGCATGTTCTTTTCTATGCCAAAATAGCCAAAGAGGAATCCCGATTTGATATTCAGGATGTCATTGAAGCCATTCGTGCCAAGTTGATTCATCGGCATCCGCATATTTATGGCGATGTAAAAGTGGAAAACGAGGATGACGTAAAACGCAATTGGGAAAAGCTCAAATTAAAAGAGGGTAAACAATCTGTATTGAGTGGTGTGCCGCGCTCTCTTCCACCTTTGGTGCAAGCCATGCGTCTTCAGGAAAAAGCTAAACAGGTTGGTTTTGAATGGGAAAACAAAGAACAGGTTTGGGAAAAGGTGGAAGAGGAAATGAAAGAGCTTCAAGTTGAGGTAAAAAAACAATCCGTCACAACTAACGTATCAGAGACAGAGCAATTCAAGAAAGTGGAGGAGGAGATGGGCGATTTACTTTTCTCTATGGTCAATTATGCCCGATTTCTTGGAATTGACCCTGATCAGGCATTAGCCAGGACCAATGCAAAATTCTTTAGCCGTTTTCAATCCATGGAAGCGTTGGCTGAAAAAGAAGGAAAGAAATTGACTGAAATGAACCTGATGGAGATGGATGAACTTTGGAATGAAGTCAAGCGCAGTCAACAGCAGTTATAGTTTTCGATGGGTTTTCAGGTAGTGAGTGAATTCCGTTAGCGAGTAGCTGGACAAATTGTTCTTGGATAGGAGTCCCCCTTTCTGCGCCGCCAATACACCATAGCGAACATCGTTGAAGCCTTCAATTACGTGGGCATCCGGATTGATTGACAGGATTGCTCCTTTTTCTTGAGCTTTTCCAACCCAAGCCCAGTCCAAATCCAATCGCCGAGGGTGAGCATTGATTTCGATGGCGACCCCATTTTTAATGCAGGCGTCAATGATTCGTTCGTGATCTATGGGGTATCCTTTGCGACTCAACAATAACCTACCGGTCGGGTGACCCAGAATGGTGGTCGCAGGATGTTCAATGGCTCGAGTGAGTCGTTGCATGGCTTTTTCCTGATCCATATTCAAATTGGAGTGTACCGATGCAATCACCAAATCAAACGTGGATAATAGCGCATCGGAATAGTCCAGTGCACCATCATTAAGAATATCGCATTCTATGCTTTTAAAAATATGAAAAGGAGACAGCTTGCTGTTCAGTTCATCGATATACTGGTGCTGTGCCTTTACCCGTTCCTCTTGAAGGCCATTGGCATAAAAAGCAGATTTGCTATGGTCGCTGATCACTAGGTATTCCATACCCAGATTGCGGCATGCTACCGCCATTTCTTCGATCGTATTGGCACCATCGCTCCAGTCGCTGTGAGAATGGATGATTCCCCTAATGTCTTTGGGTTGTATGACTTGAATTGGAGCCGCGTCTTTATAACGTTCAATCACTGCTGGATCTTCCCTCAGATAAGTCGGAATAGGCGAAATACCACAGGCAGTAAATACTTCTTCTTCGGTTGTTGCACTAGACCATTTTTCCTGAAACTGGCCAATCCATTCATTTAAAAACAACTCGGAGCAATTTTTTCGGAATGCTACTACCGCTGGCTGTTCGGTTGAAGAACGATAAAATCGAAGTTGTACGTTTTCAATTCCTTTCGCTGTTAATTCAAGTTCATCAACCTGGGATAATTGAAATTCATTTTTTTCAAAAAAAGTGTGGAGAAGTGCAAAGGGGATATTGGTCGACCATTCCAGTGCATCCACAACCGGCATCTGCCTTTTGAACAATCCACATGATTCGATGATGTAGGAAGGAAACGCTTCAACCAGAATATGCCTTATTCGCTCAGCATACGTCTCCAGTTCAGCCCATAAAAAATGACCTTTATGCCGTAGGAAAAATTCGATGGACTCCGCCACGTTCTTTTGTGTTTTTTCTCCAAATCCCTTGTAACGCAACAGGCGATTTTCATTACAGGCATAGAGCAACTCTCCAATTGTTTCGATGTGCATTTCCTTCCAGATGGTTGCGACTTTTTTCGGTCCCAGTCCCTTGATCTGCATCATCTCCAAAATACCCGATGGCGTTTTTTGGATCAACTCTTCAAGCGACTGTAAGCTTCCCCGATCGAGCAGTTCAATGATTTTTTGAGCAGAAGACGCACCAATGCCTTTTACCTGTGCGATATCATTGCGGTTCATATCGGCAAGTTCAATGGGCAGTCGCTCTATGGCGAACGCAGCAGAGGCATATGATTTAGCCTTGAATGGGTTATCCTGGTGGATCTCCATCAGTTTTGCGAGTAACTCAAACTGTTCAGCTATGTGTTGATTGGTGGGCATGCATCAAATTTCGGGAATTGATAGGGGAGCGCACAAAAAAAAGTCCCGCCGAAGGCGGGACCGTTATTCGTTGCAGAGAAGAGAACTTACTTCTTCTTAGCAGCTTTCTTAGCAGCTTTCTTTTTAGGAGCAGCTTTCTTCTTTGGAGCGGCTTTCTTAGCAGCTTTCTTTTTAGGAGCAGCCTTTTTAGCCTTTTTTGCAGTTGCCATTTTTTTAGAATTTAATGGTTAGAAAAAATGAATAACATAGTAAAAGTATAAACACTTTTTCTAAATCACAAAAAAAATTTTTTTCAGTCGCTGATTATCCGGCAGTTACGATCGGATTGACGGATACGATCGTCTTGTTGTTTTTCGACTTTCTGAATTCAACTACTCCATCTGAAGTAGCGAAAATAGTGAAGTCTTTACCCACGCCAACGTTTTTACCAGGATGGTACTGAGTGCCGCGTTGCTTGAGAATGATGTTTCCGGAAATAGCCGGTTGACCACCAAATATTTTAATGCCAAGTCGCTTGCTTTGTGAATCGCGACCATTTTTTACACTGCCTTCGCCTTTCTTGTGTGCCATGATGCTAACGTTTTAGTTTCGGCTAATTCGATTAACCTATGCTTTCGATTTTGATGCGGGTATACAACTTACGGTGACCAATTTTTTTGCGGAAACCTTTTCTTCTTTTCATCTTAAAAGCGATGACTT
>JAFMES010000127.1 GCA_017856605.1 Chitinophagaceae bacterium | reverse complement strand
ATCCTGCATCAACGAAACAAATGCAAATGTGGTGAAGCGGTGATCGTCTCTCACTACATATCGGGTATCTACATGAAATGCGTTCAATACATCAATGAGGTGTTTACCAAAAGGGTCGTTGCCCACTTTAGCAGCAACAGTTACATTTCCTCCAAATGCTGCAATAGCAGCAGCTACATTCATGGGGGCTCCTCCTGCTTTTTTTAAAAAATGTTCACCATCGCTAAGCGGCGAACCTTTGTCGGTGCAGATCATATCGATCAATGCTTCTCCTATGCACAGTACGTTATTCATATCAATGTCCAATGGATGATGCTGAAAATGCTGTTGTGGATTTAGTGTTTTGAATGCGCAGCGTAGCGAGAGCCGCTATAAGCAGCAACACGCCTGCAAATAAAATGGCATTGCCAGAATCATTGTTTAAGAACGTCCGAAGGATGTACCCAAACGTAACTGTTTGCAGCAACATGGGCAGTACGATCAGCATATTGATGATGCCCATGTATACTCCATAGCGTTCTTTGGGTATGGATCCAACAACCAGCAGATAGGGAACTCCCATCATGCTGGCCCAGCCTATTCCAAATCCGCTGATTGCGACATAGAGCAGCCATTTGTTTTCTATGAAAGGGAACCAAATGAATCCTAATCCCGCTATCACCAGGCACATGAAGTGAACCCATTTGGCGCTGTATTTTTTTGCAAATCCCACCAATGCAAAAGCGCTTACAAACGTGATGATGTTGTACCATCCGTTGACTGAACCCGCAAGCGCAACTGCCTGTCCGTAGAGGTCTTTGTTTTCCGGAGTGGCGTTGAATACCGATTGCGCTATGCTTTTTGAACTGTTTTGCCAATAGCAAAACAGCGCATACCATTGAAATAAATAGACGAGTGCTAGTTGCCACATCACACGAGGCATATCTTTTATTGCGCTGAATACATCGGTGAAGGGACTGAGCAGGTTGAGTTTTTGTAAGCGAATTTCTCGGATCTCTTCTTCTGTAGGAGGAATTTCTGGAGTTGTTTTCATGCTCCACCAAACGGTTGCGATGGAGCAGACTGAACCGAGCATGAAAGAGGCGAATACCCAGGTGGGAAGTTTACCGGTATATCCCACAATCACCATTGGAAAGAGGAACAATGAAAAATTAGCAAGCGTTTGTCCCAATCCTGTAAAAAAAGATTGCGCTAAAAATCCGGTGGGCTGTTGTTCGCTGTCGAGTTTATCTGCAATGAAAGCGCGATAGGGCTCCATTGCAGTGTTGTTGCCTGCGTCGAGTATCCATAGCAAACCGGCTGCCATCCATAGTTCTGAGCTGAATGGGAAAAGAAACAGCGCAAGACTGCAGAGGATGGCACCGATAAAGAAGTACGGTTTTCTTCTGCCGAATCGTGGATGCCAGGTTTTATCGCTGAGTGCACCAATGATGGGCTGCACCAATAAGCCCGTCATGGGTCCTGCCAGGTTCAACCAAGGAATCTCATCCGGCTTTGCGCCTAAAAAATCGTAGATGGGATTCACCGCACTTTGTTGCAAACCAAAACTGTATTGAATGCCGAAGAAGCCGACATTCATGTTGATGATTTGGAGGAACGAAAGTTTCGGTTTCTGCATTGCGGTTTATTGATACAGTTGATTGAAGATGAATTTGAACGTACCGTGTGTTTGTGCACGGAACGTAATTTCTGGTCCAAATGCATACAGTGATCCTTTTCCGATGGCAGCTGAGAATGCTGCCACACCGTCTTTCAGGTAGGATTGTCCCCACGCCCATCCGCTGCGCAGTGTTTTGTCGGAAGCGAACCATGCAATGGGTTTGATGGTACCTTTTGTTTGTGCATCGGGATGGATATGGAAAACGGGACTATCATCAAAGTAGACATCTGCTTTCTCTTTCATTCCCCATGCTGCAGCTGCTTTCTGATCAATGGTGATCTGCAGGATGCTTCCAGGGATATAGAATTTCTGATTGGGCAGATCTTTTTCAGCACCGTTTACAATTTCGGTGAGGGCATTGCTGACTGGTAGTTTCAGGTGATACGCCAGCGATGTACTGCTGCCGATGGTAATGATGCGACCACCTTCTTCCATGAATTGTTTTAGTGCGGGTATGGATTTGTCGACTGACAAGTTTCCAATTGTTTTTCTGAATTCTTCTGGAATGTCCTCCGGTTTTGGTCCCCCGCCTCGTGCAGTGCCACTCAATGATGGCATGGCACCTCCTACAAAAATGATTACATCGTATTTGTTTTTCAAATTACCTGCATCGATTTCTTGTGCATAGATTACATCGCTAGCGTAACCATAGTTTTCCATGATCCAGCGCATCCAGCCTGAAGGCATAGCACCGCCATAAGTATCCCATAGTGCAATGCGGGCCGGACTGATTTTTTTTAGCGTAGGTCCGACTTTGATATCACTTGCAACAGCATCTGCGCCAAGTTGAGTGACTTGTTGGATGATGCGATCAGCTTCTTTTCCTTTTGCGGAAATGTAAAAAGAACCTGCAGGCAAGTTGCCAATCGATTCGGTAGTGCGATAAACAGCAACACCGGACCGGAGTAAAGCATTTACTGCAGTAAATGAATGGTTATTGGAGGCACTGAGCGTTATACCCGATGCCGGTGACTGCGTTGATTTTTTTCCTTGTAGAGCAATTACCTCACCAACAGGAAGTCGTTCAAGTGGAGCACTGATGGGATCGAGTATGCGATCGAATTCGATTCCCATTTGATAAGCGAGCGTCCATCCTGCTGCATCGTAAGGAGGAATGGGTGGTCCACCGGGGTATTGAAAATCATTCGGATGATCCTGCGGTTCGAACATATCGAGGATGTGGGGGCGGAATGCCTGACTGCATTTGACTACATACGAACCTGCGGGGTAGGATTTGTTTCCTACGGAAAATGAAGAAGTGGCCCGGTGAATGATGATGCCTGTCCGGATCAATGCATTTACAAATCGTGTTGCTGTGGCAAAATCCTGTTGATCGTAAGGAATCACGTAAGCACGTGCATCACGCAATGTGGGATTGCTGAATACACTATCATAATATTTAAGCGGGATCAAGGATTGGCTTCTGCCCCAGCTTTCGGGCGTGGAGGACTCAGCTGCAGGGCGAGCAGGTTGGTCCTTGCGGAATAATTCCGTGATGGCATCGCTGCGTTTTGGGTATTGGGTCCAGGTATCGGTATTCCCTTTTTCGATGGAGCGTTTCCCCATCCGGTAGATGTTGAACAGCAGTTCATCGCGGTGGCGTGTAGCGTAAAGAAGAACAGCATAGTTCAGAGAGACGGAATAGTCGATGGAATTTTTGAAATACCATTTGCGGGGCGTGATTGGATAGGGGTTGGCAGAGCTTGGGATGAGACGCGAGGGTACCAGTGGAATAGTAGAAGGCGTGGGACTGCCGATGATTTCGGTGAGCAGTCCAATCATATTATGAAAATAGGTTGTCGTACGAAGTCCCCCGTTATACCAAGTAGAATAGGGAGATCCGGCGCGTTGTGTGAAACCCGGTTTGCCTTCTGTATTGAGTCGGTTGATCATGGCCGCTCCCACAGCATCGAGGGTAGTCATTACCAATGGATCGTATACATAATTAAAGGGATCGCGGAAGGGGGGACCAGCGACTACTGCTCCGGGAGGACCCGTTTGGTGGTGGTTGTACATGATTTGCGGGATCCACTCCACGAATAGTTGTCGCCCCATATTCTGAGTCTCTTTCAGGTTGAGCATGTAGAAGTCGCGGTTGTTATCGTGCCCCGCATATTTTTCGTACATCCGAGGCAGATAATTGGTGCTTCGTTTTGCAGTGTCGGCATTTCGCATGTACCAGTCGCTTACCAATTCCTGACCATCGGGATTAGCATGCACCATCAGAATAATCACATTGTTCAGAATGAAGTTGGTTTCTTCGTCGTTGCGACTGATCAATTGATAAGCTGTTTCAATCAGTTGATGTGCCCCAACAACTTCAGTAGCATGCAGTCCACCATCGATCCATACCACCGCTTTTCCTTGTGCTGCAAGCGCTTTAGCCTCTGCGTCGGTAAGATCTTCCGCTCTTGCCAGGCGTTGTGCGATGGATTTATAACGCTCGAGGTTAGTGTGATTTTCCGGTGAAGTAACAATCATCATGAATTGATCACGACCTTCCTCTGTTTTTCCAATGGATACGAGTTTTGCACGGTCTGAAGCGGCATCTAATTTTTTAAAATAGGCATGTGTCTGACTGTAGTTCGTGAGCAAATAATTATCGCCTATGTTGAACCCAAAATGCTCCTTGGGGGAGGGTATTGTTTGCGCGTAGAGATTGGAGACGAATAAAAGACAGATTAATGATACAAAACGAAGCGTGCTCATGCGGTTTAATTTAGTTTATATCAGAGAGGCATGAAGTTAATGATCAAATTGCTTATATTTAAATACTAAACACACTACTACCATGAAGAAGATCTACGCCATTCTCCTGCTCGCTTTTGTTGTGCTATTTTCCTGCATCCAGAAGGAGGCAGATAATGATGATCAACAAACACTAACGGATCCCGAAGTTCAGAGCTATGCTGATTCTAATAATTTGACGTATGTGGAAGAAGGTGCGCAGGATATCATTACCTATGAAGAAGTGATTGCTGCTCAAACTGCTTGGTGTGATGCATTGGTGCAGATCGGTAAGTTAAAAGAGGAAGGTGGGGATTATCGTGGATTTGCTGAAAAGGTATTGTCAGATGCCTATAACTATGATAATGGAAAAGTATTTTTTGATCCAACCCTTACGTTTGGCGACCAAACCTTTAGAAATGACAAGAAAGGCGCATTGGCTTATTTTGTAGGTGGAGACCCCGACTATCCCAACGATTATGGGTTTGCGTTGAAACCATGGGTGAAGGCCCGTTTTGAAAATGCAAATGGTACTACAAACGGCATCCAAATCTATGGTACTGTGGCAATTACCATGGGAAATGTGTGGGTAACCGATAAAGATGGGAATGAGGTGATGGTGGACAAGACATGGGTATTTAAAAAGGGAAAAGACGGAAAACTGCGCATCATCGTACACCACTCATCGCTTCCGTTTAAGCCTTCGGATGTGAAGAAATAGTCTCATTGAAAGACCCGTATTTAATTGTTTTTTTGCTGAAAACGTTTTCGGGAAATGTCCCATTTTGAGGGAATGGGAATCCCTATTTTCTCTATATTGTATAGGCTTAATCTTTTATTGCAAACCAAAACGAGACTTGTCATGAGAAAAAACAGCATGTGCGGGACTTTGTGCATCGCCTTACTCAGCGTTTGTCTGATGTTCGGCATACAGGTCCAGGCATCGGAAACAAGTTCAGCAAACACATCCATGGATGGACTTTTTCTTCCTCCTGTTGATGTTTCCGGAACCATCACCGATGCAAGAAACGTTCCATTAGCAGGAGCGACAGTGACCGTTAAAGGGTCAAAAGTATCCACTGTAACCAATGAGCGAGGACAGTTCACATTGAAAGGTGTGGCTGACAACGCCGTTCTACAGGTTACATTCAGCGGATACCTTACAGAAGAAGTTGCAGCACGATCAGGTGCTATTTCAGTTGTCATGCGTGAGCAGATCAACCAGCTGACCGACGTTGTGGTGGTTGGTTATGGTACTGCCAGAAAGAAAGACCTTACTGGTGCCGTTGTGCAGGTAAAGGCAACTCAACTGGAAAATGAGAATAACCGTTCCGTTCAGGATATGTTGCGTGGTAACGCACCAGGTTTGGACGTGGGATTCAATGCATCGCCCAAAGGAGGCGGCTCGTTGCAGGTAAGGGGACGTGCTTCACTTACTGCGTCTACAACTCCTTTGATTGTAGTTGACGGGGTGATTTATCAGGGTGATTTATCCGATATCAATCCCAATGATATTTCTACCATGGACGTGTTGAAAGACGCCAGCTCTGCGGCGGTATTCGGCGCACGTTCTGCCAACGGTGTAATCTTGATTACGACCAAGCGCGGTAAAGCAGGAAAGCCTGTAATTACGTTCAACTCCAACTACACAATGAATAAGATTGCTCGCTGGCCCGGTTTGTTGGGTCCAGATGAGTTCCTCGAGTG
>JAFMES010000126.1 GCA_017856605.1 Chitinophagaceae bacterium | reverse complement strand
TAGCAACGTTGATCGTAGACCTTGCGTTGGAAGCTGATCATTCTATGGCACACGACTATTGCGGTTCGTGCAACAAATGCGTAGAAGCTTGTCCCACTGATGCAATCCTTCCCAATAAAGAATTACTTGCATCACAATGCATTTCATATTATACGATTGAATTAAAATCAAAATCATTACCCGCTGAGTTGAACAGTAAAGCAGATAATTGGATTTTTGGATGTGATATCTGCCAGGATGTTTGTCCCTGGAACCGCTTTAGTCATTCGCATACCCATTCTGAGCTCACCCCCATCGAAGAAATCTTGAATTTCAGTATAGCAGATTGGCTGGAAATTAAAGAAGAAAAATTCAATCAACTCTTTAAAACATCTCCTCTGAAAAGAGCTAAATGGTCGGGCTTGCAACGTAACCTAACCCTCTTCCGTAAGGAAATAAACTGATTGCATTCGGAAGATGCATTTACTCCCACCGAAAAACACGAATGGCTATAGCATAGAGTATAACACCCCAGATCAGCAAATACTGTAACTGGGGAAGACAGTCGGGTAAATGCGCTCCTTCAAAAGCAACATTTCGCATAGCCTGGTTCAGATGCGTCAAGGGAAGGATTTTACAGAGGGGTTGAAGCCATCCCGGAAAGTTTTCAACAGGAAAGAAGGTACCGGCTAGTAAAAACTGAGGTAATGTGACCAGGTTTGCAAATGGCGGTATGGTACTTTCACTTGTTGCTAATCCACTTACGATGAATCCAAATCCCATAAACACAATTAACCCTACCAAGCTGAGTACCATCAATTCCAGAAATGTTACCCATTGATGTATCAAGGTGAATTTAAATGCAAAATGACCTATTGAGAGGATAACAACCGCGGTAATCATCTGAAACGCAATGCGACCCAGTCCTTCTCCAAATACAATGTATGTCCGTTTAATTGGGGTTGCAAAGAACCGTTTGAGGACTAAAGTTTGACGCAAATTGAAAAATATGAATGCCACTCCAAATACACCTGCACTCAAGAGTGAAAAACCCAACTGCCCAGGTAAAATAAAATCAATCGTTCGGTATTCTCTTCCCGGTAGGGTTTCTTTGATCATGTACGCATATGTTGGTCGTTGAGGGAAATTGGTCAGATCCAACTCCGCTATGGTTTGCTGAATAATCGATTGTAAAAGTCCAATGCGATCAGCTGCTGCCGTAGAGGTGGTGATTTCAACAGCATACTTTGGGAATTGTGCAGGATTAACTTCTTTAATTTTAAGAATTGCTGTTATATGGCCTTTCTCCAATTCTTGACGAGATATGACTTGCGACTGCGTGACGATCTTCAAATTGGATTTTGCAATCAATTGTTGATACAATTCGTTTCCATTACTGGAATCATCGGCAAACGCAACGCGGATCACTGGTGTAGTGGAACTGAGAAAACCAAAAACTAAAATGAATATGATTGGAAATAAAAAACTAAAAATTACAGCAGAAGGACTTCTAAAAATAGATCGCAGGCTGGCTTTCGCTATGGCCAGCATTGCGGTTGTTTGACTGTATACCGTGGGTTTGGTCATTATTTGTAATTAAATTGAAAGGGCAGTTCAGTTCGAATATCCCCAGCCATTTCTTTTAGTTTTTTGTATTGTCCCAATATCATGTATTCCTCCTCCCCGAGCTCCCGTTTCATTTGAGAGCGGGAAAATTCAGTTGGATAGGTTTGCAGTACATAATCCAAGATGGATTTGGGTTCAGGATACACTTTAATACGGTATTCTTTCAATTTGGCAAGTTTAGAAGCGACTTCTATTGCCTTTGACAACCCTCCTACTTCATCTGCCAAGCCAATCTCAATGGCCTTTTTGCCTGTCCATACGCGGCCCTGTGCAATGCTATCAATGTAATTGATGTCTTTTTTTCTGCCGTCCGCAACGCGTTGTTTAAAGTCCATATAAATCCTATCCACCTCACCTTGTACTATTCTTTTTTCTTCATCACGAAGGGGCCGAGTAACCGATGGAGCATCGGCATATCGCGATGTACTTACCCGATCAAACGATATCCCCAGTTTATTGTTCATAAACGAGGAAAGATCCGGCACAATTGAAAAAACACCAATTGAACCAGTTATGGTATTGGGTTGCACCAAAATACGATCAGCATTGCAGGCAATGTAATACCCTCCACTTGCAGCAACATTGCCCATAGACACTACCAGGCGTTTTCCTTGTTTACGCATCAATTCCAATTCCCTCCACATGATTTCACTTGCCAAACTGCTTCCACCCGGCGAATTGATTCGCAATACAACCGCTTTGATATCATCATCATTACGAATTTTTCTAAGCACAGATAGATATTCTTCAGAGCCAATGGATTCGGGCATCCCCTTTCCATATATGATATCACCCTCTGCTACTACCACTGCAATCTTCTGTTTAGCATAGGGATTATCCAAGGTTACTGCTTTTGCATAATTAGGTAAGGTGATGAAATTGATTTTATCTGTTGAAGCTATCCCTATTTGTTTTCTGATTTCCGACTTGACTTCGTCGTCGTACCGTAAACCATCTAAAAGTTTAGCAGCCACCGCTTTCTCAGGTCGATCGAACGCATAACGATCCGCCCAAGCTTTCAATGAATCCACATTCAATTTTCGATCAGAAGCAACCTGCTCGAGAAACTGATTATAGATATCGTTTAGCCATTCCGTTGTTTGCACCCGATTGGCTTCGGTCATCTCAGTTTCACGAAACGGCTCTGTTGCGCTTTTAAATTTACCAGCATAAAATATTTGTGGCTTAATTTCCAATTTATCGAGCATGCGCTTAAAAAATACCAGTTCAACAGACATGCCCTGCCACTCAAATATTCCTTTGGGATGGCAATAGATTTTATTAGCTAAACTGGCTAATGCATAAGCACGCTGGGAAATATAATCGCCGTATGCATAGATGAATTTTCCAGTCGCCTTGAACTGCTTGAGTGCTTCCTTGAGTTCGCTGCTTGCAGCAAACCCATTCACATTGTCAGCAGCAACAAGATAAATTCCTTTGACTGAAGAATCCCTGGACGCATGTTCAATCAAGGCAAGTGCAGTAGAGAGATCTGGATAAATCTCCTCACCGGAAAGATCTGCAAATGGGTCTTCTAACTTTTTATCGTTCATTGACCTGGATAAATCAATAACCAGAACCGACTTAGGCTCTAATGCAACTTGTTCCTGTGTAGCCAATGCTCCTACCACCCCAATGGATGCAAAGAAGAGAATTCCAAAGAAAACGATTAATGCAAGCAATCCTGCTAAAAAACTTTTTAAAAATCCTTTCACCGACCTATGATTTAGAACGCTAAAATAAAGAACTTTAGCCCCTATCGCGGAGTTGTGTATATGAAAGAGGTAATTTTATTGACAGGCGGCAATTTAGGGAACAGGCAAGAAAACCTTGCACAGGCAAAGTTGCTCATTGAGCAGCGCTGTGGTAATGTTATTAAAAGCTCCTCCCTGTTCGAAACTGCTCCCTGGGGGAAGACCAACCAGCCAAACTTCCTCAATCAGGTGTTGATAGTGGAAACCGGGCACCACCCCATCGCATTATTGGAAGCCATCTTGGGGATCGAGACCGATATGGGCAGGACAAGAGGTGTTAAAAATGATGCCAGGACCATTGATATTGATATCCTATACTTCGGTCAGGAAATCCATTCTGAGCCTTTTCTGAGTATTCCTCATCCAGAGATAAAAAACAGAAGATTTGTGCTTGTACCGCTCAACGAAATAGCACCCAACTTCATTGACCCTGTTCACCAGCAGAGCGTTAACCAGTTACTCACATCGTGTACCGATATGCTTGAAGTCCATAAATTTGAACATGGGTAATTACCGCTTCATAACGATAGAGGGCAACATCGGAGCAGGCAAAACTACACTTGCTCACCTGCTATCCAAATCACTGAATGCGCGGCTGGTATTGGAAGAATTTGCCGAAAACCCTTTTTTAGAAAAATTCTACCAAAATCCGGAGCAGTATGCCTTTTCAGTGGAATTGTTTTTCATGGCAGAGCGTTTTAAACAAATGAAAAGCCTGGTGAATCAACAAGATCTTTTTCAGAGTGTGACCGTTTCAGATTATCTATTCACCAAATGCCTTCTTTTCGCTAAGGTCAATTTACCGGATGATGAATTTCGCTTGTATCAAAAACTCTTTGAAATACTACATCAGCAATTGGTTCAACCCGACTTACTAATCTATTTGCATGCCCCAGTCCAGAAACTACAGGAAAATATTCGCAAACGAAATCGTTCATTCGAACAGAACATAAAAGATGATTATTTATTCAACATTCAACAGACCTATACCCACTACATCAAACAGCATCATGTAAAAACATTGTATGTGGATGCCAGTCAGGCAGATTTTTTAGGAAACGAGAAACATCTGCAAACGATTCTCGAAGCACTGGAAAAAGATTATTCAGATGGCCAGCATTATCTCACGTTTCCATAAGCATCTTTAACTACAAATAGCGAACTTTGACTCATGGAACATCTGTTGAAGCACAGAAGCCTGAGCGCATTGCAGTTTTCCGAATTTCGATACTACATCATTGCCCGCTTCTTTTTCATCATGGTTCTTACCATGCAGGCCACATTGATTGGGTGGGAAGTTTTTGCGATTACCCGGGACCCGTTCAGCATTGGACTTATTGGACTAGTTGAATTTGTTCCGGCTGTTGTTATGGCCATTTATTCAGGTTACATTATTGACCGAACCGATAAAAAAAGATTATTGCACTGGAGCATTGCAGGTAACTTGGCACTTACGGTACTTTTCACCTACATAACGAGCAAACATGCATTAGAAACATTCGACAGAACTTTTATTCTGATCAGTATTTATTGTATTGCATTTTTGACTGGAGTGGCTCGTGCATTTAGCGGTCCCACTTCTTTTGCCCTGGTCAGTGCATTGATTCCCAAAGAACACTTACCCAATGCCATTTCCTGGCACAGCAGTTCTTGGCAAATTGCCGCCGTAAGCGGGCCAGCCATTGGAGGACTATTGTATGGAGAGGCTGGAATCACATTTGCTTTTGGAATCATGATCGTCATGCTATTGACATCGGTTGTAGTTTTATTTTTTATTTCTCCCAAACCTCCAACAGGAAACATCGATCGTGAGCCCATGTTACAAAGTATCCAAAAAGGATTCCGTTTTGTTTGGAATACCAAGGAGATCTTAGGTGTGCTCAGCCTTGATTTGTTTGCTGTTTTTTTTGGCGGGGCCACAGCACTATTGCCTTACTTTTCGGATGTCATTTTAGGTGCTGGTCCCGAAGGTTTAGGCATCCTCAGGGCCGCGCCAGGACTGGGAGCCATCATCGTACTGCTCACCATGAACTTTATGCCCATGAAGAAAAATCAAGGCAGAACCATGCTGTTGTGTGTGGGAGGTTTTGGATTGTGCATGACCTTATTTGGATTGTCGGAATCTTTCTGGCTTTCGTTTGGAGTTTTGATTTTATCGGGCATTTTGGATGGCATCAGTGTCATTGTTCGGTCCACCATTTTGCAATTGAAAACACCAGATGAGATGAAGGGAAGAGTTTCAGCATTGAATAGCATTTTCATCATATCCTCTAATGAATTGGGTGCTTTCGAAAGTGGATTTGCAGCCCGAATCATGGGGGTAGTCCCATCTGTAGTATTTGGGGGCTTAATGACTGTTTCTATCGTTGCATTTACCTGGTTCAAAGTGCCCCGAATTCGCAAGGTCAGTTATTGATCATTCAGGGAGTTGCTCCATGAGGTGTTCAATGACCGTGTATGCAGCAGGACAAAAACTTACATTTTTGAGCGTGATGGCAGGACGTTTTACAAAAACGTCTTCGTCGGTGTAGGGAAACCGAGCACAATCCGAAGGACGAACTTCATAAATACTGCAGGCGTTATTTTCGCCAAGAAAGGGACAGGGCTTGGACTTGGTAACATAATCCCCTTCCTCATCCAATTCCAAATAGTGAGCGATGAACTGACTTTCTTTTATTTTCAGGAACCGGCTGATTCGTTTAATATCGGGGGTTTTGAACCTTGGAGAATACCCTTTACAACAATTACCACAGTCCAGGCA
>JAFMES010000125.1 GCA_017856605.1 Chitinophagaceae bacterium | reverse complement strand
CCACCTCGAATTCCGGGAGAATTGTATTGGAATCCGGAACAATGGCTGATGCAGGCAAAAGCCATTACCATCACCAATGGTTTATTCAGCAGCGACTTGGATACAGATCGTGAGCCTTACCCATATTTTGATGGAGCGCACATCTCCTTTACACAGATAAATGGCAAGTTGGAAGATCTATGGTTGCGCGACGATACCATATCTACTTCACTAAAACTTTCAACCAAAGAACGTAGCGGATTCAGTGTTAATTCGCTGAGTGCAAGAATGAGGGTCGATCCAACCATCATGGAATTTGATCAATTGGACATTCGAACTCCTTTCAGTCAATTGCGTCATTACTTTGCCATGAAGTACGACAGCTTCACGGATGATATGGGTGAATTTGTCTCTGAAGTAAGTTTGGATGGAGACATTGACAATAGCGTAGTTGATTTTAAGGATCTCGCATTTTTTGCACCGGAACTAAAAGAGTTAGATCTAAAAATTGATCTGGATGGCAAAGTAAAAGGTCCCGTTAACAACCTTGAAGCAGACGGCATTCGGCTTGAATTTGGAAAAAACTCTTATATAGGCGGAGATCTTCACATTGTAGGACTACCCGACGTGGATCGAACTGACTATGCATTGAACAATACCCGCATTTCTGTTACGCCGAGCGATCTATATACTGCAATTCCTTACCTCAAAAAGCAACTTCCGTTTTCCTTAGACCCTATGGAAAGAATGCAGTATGCCGGAGCGGTTCAAATTAAGGGGACCTCACTCAGTACAAAAGGTTTATTGGAATCTGCATTAGGCAGCATATCTACGGATCTAACTATTGAACACATAGCAGCAAAAAATATGAAGACCATCGTCAAAGGAAAACTCAATTCCTTTGATGCCGGTAGTCTTTTTAACGTCACTTCATTGGGAAAGCTAGACGGAACGTTAGCCGTTTCTTCGGAACCAAATAACAGTTGGAAGTTCAGTACCAATCTCAATACACTTGAGTTAAACTCGTATAACTTTCAGTCCATTGAAGTGAATGGTGCTTACCGCGACGACCGGGTTTTTGCAACACTGAATCTGAACGATCAAAATTTACAAGGCGTATTATTAGCGAATGTCGATTTAACGGATAGCATTCCATTTACAACTGCAGAAGTCGAGATTTTTTCTTCCAATCTCAAAGCCATTGGCCTAACTGATCTTCCGATTGAGTTTTCAGGAAAAGCCGAAGTTGATTTAAAGGGAAATGAACCTGACAATCTCAATGGAGAAGCAAGATTTTCAGAACTGGTATTTAAACGCGATGGGCAGACATACGACTTTGATGAGATTGTTTTCAAAGCAAAAACAAATGATCGATTACGTTCCTTTTCAGTCAATGGGAAAGATATTGAAGCGATGGCAGAAGGTGAATTTAGATTTGATGCTCTGACCAGTACCATCAACCGTTACTTTGCTTCGTACTATCCGATGTATTTCGAGTCGTCCTCTGCAACTCCAGAAGATGTCAGCATACGCTTCAATCTTCAACTCAAAAATGCCGGCCCCCTACTCAAAGTTTTAAATAATGGTCTTGGAGGTCTTAGTTATAGCAGTATAGAAGGCAATCTGGATACTAGAAATCAGTTGCTGGATTTTCGCGCAACTATTCCCAAGTTGACATTTGGAACATTTGCGGCATACGATTTTGTTTTTCAAGCCAATGGAAATCCCGATAGCTTGAAGATGTATTCAAAGACCAGTTCGATACAGTTCAACGACAGTTTATCTTTTCCAAAAAATGAAATCGATATCCGCTCTTCGAGGGATTTATCCATCTTGAACATCAATACATTCTCCGAGCAATCCGATTACGGCGCGCAACTTTCCGCATCGATACAAAATCTTAAAGATGGAATTCGCATTAATTTCAATCCTTCCGCTTTGGTATTTAATGAAAAGACGTGGAACATCGAACGAAACGGGGAAGTCGTAATCAGTACCTCGCGCTTTGAAGCGAATAGTTTTAGATTGACCAACGGGGAACAAAGTTTCAGTCTCATTACTCTTCCCTATGAAGCGAATAGTCCCCAAACCATGATCCTCACCTTAAACAAGGTCAACCTGGGAGAGCTGTTGCCCTTTGTAATTTCAGAACCACAGATTCAAGGCATTACCAGTGGCGACTTGACCATTGAGGATCCTTTTGGCAATTTGAAACTTTACCTCAACGCACAAACTGAAAAAACTCAAGTAGAGAAAGATTCTATTGGAATTACCTCCATTACAGGATTTTGGGACAATACCGAAAAACGTTCGAGTTTCTATTTTCAATCCGATAACCCCAACTATCAAGTGGATGTTCGAGGTCGTTTGAACCTCAAAGACAGTTTAAATGAGCGCATCGACATGGATATTGATATTGCCAATGTACGATTGTCGGTGTTGGAACCCTACTTGGGTATCGTTTTCAGCAAAATGGACGGCATCGGGAAAGGAAAATTGCAAATCACAGGAAATCTGAATGAGCCGGATTTACTTGGTGCTGTAAGCATCAAGGATGCAGCGGTAACGGTCGGTTACACGCAATGCTCATACACCCTTCAAGATCCCGTGATCCGTTTCACTCCCGATAAGATTGATCTGGGAACGATTCAGTTGCGCGATAAATTTGGAAACCTTGCCCAGCTGCGCGGTTCATTGGATCATCGATTCTTCAATGACTTTCGGTATAATATTTCCGCTAGTTCCAGAAAGATGCTGGTGTTGGATACCGACCGAGACGACAATGATTTGTTCTATGGTAATACGGTTGCAAATTTTAATTTCAGCATTACTGGACCAGAAGAACAGATGTTGATGCGCGTCACAGGCGCTCCTGTAGATAGTTCGGTCATAAATATTTTAACGACTACAACCAGTAAGCAAGGGGAAAATGTCGACTACATCGTTTGGAAAACATACGGCAATGAGGTGGAACAAAGAAAGATTGAGCTGAGCTCAAATTTGATTATCGAACTTGATTTGACGGCAACTCCACTTTTGAGAATGAATATCATCCTCGATGAACTTACCGGTGATGTATTGGCTGGACAAGGAAATGGCAATCTAAAAATTCGTACAGGTACGAAAGAGCCATTGACCATGAATGGGCGATTCAACATTACCAGCGGAAATTATAATTTTAATTTTCAGGACATATTCAAAAAGCCCTTCCGACTGGTTGGAGATGGAAGCAGTTACATCAGCTGGAATGGAGATCCATTTGATGCAGAGATCAACATCGATGCTCTTTACCTCGCTGAAAAGGTCAGAATGAGCACCCTCTTCACCGACCCAACCAATTCTACTGTGTCTGGGGTTAGTTCTGACGTATTGAGAGAAATCAGTGACATAGAAGTTCGATGCAACCTTTCAGGAACGTTGAGCAAGCCCAATCCCACCTTTCAAATCGTCATTCCACAAAACAGTATAGTTCGAAACAATGCTACCATTGACAGCAAACTAAAAACCATCAACCGTGATCCGTTAGAAGTCAGCAAACAAGCTACTTACTTAATTGTCTTTAAAAGCTTTGCTCCACAGGCTGCAGTTGTAGCAAGCGATCTCAATGCGCAATTGATCAACAGTACCATTTCTGGAGTCATCAATGGCATTCTTTCCAATAGTGTACAAAATCTGTTTTCACGGGTGTTAGGGTCAAGCGTAGATGTGAATTTCAATTACTCCCGCACCATGACCAACATCACAGGAACTACCAATTCCTCTGATGGATCAACCAATTTCAGAGAAAACGTCAGCCTACAATTCATCAAGTCCATCATGAATGATAAACTGATCATCACCTTTGGAAGCGATTTTAATTTTGCCTCTGCAACAGGAAATCAAACGGCAACTGGTGCACAGTCGTTTCTTTTCCTCCCGGATGTAAATGTAGAATACAAGATTACCCCGGATGGAAAGTTCAGGACTTCCTTTTTCTACCGAAGCAGCTTTGACATGCTGTCTACCTCAGGCAAACGCGACCGTACAGGTGGGAATATCTCCTTTAGGACAGAATTTGACCGACTTTTTGCCCGCAAACCCAAAGTCACTTCAAAAGAGGACTAAAATTGCAAATAAATGTGGTTTTTGTTTAATATTGCTTAATATTTTAAGGATATAAATTAAACAAAAAAGAACCAAATTTGTAAAGAATTGTTAACAGATTTTTATGGTCGCTACGCATTATTTATTCACCTTTGCAACGATGAAAACCAATTCATTTATGAGAAAAAATTATTTGGCATTTATTCTGGCACTTTTTGTTGCCATTGGCGCCTCTGCGCAGGTTACAACCAGTAGCATCAATGGTGTTGTAAAAGACGGGGCTGGCAAGTCGCTGGACGGAGCTACCGTAACTGCGGTACACACCCCTTCTGGTACAACGTATGTTACCCTTTCAAAAAAACAGGGTGTATTCAACATTCCTAGTGTCAGGATTGGTGGTCCCTACACCGTTAAGGTAGAATTTGTGGGATATGGAACAGTAACAGTAGAAAATATCAATCTTCTGTTGGGTGAACCCTATTTCATCAATGCAGTAATGGGTGAAAAAGCCGCTACATTGAGTGAGGTTACTGTAACAGGCAAACGCAGCAAGTTGGGTGTAGACAAAACCGGAGCATCAACAAACGTAGGTGTTCGTCAACTCCAAACATTGCCATCGATCTCTCGAAGCATAACCGATTTTACACGTTTAACTCCACAAGCAAATGGAACAGCATTTGCTGGTCGTGATGGCCGTTATAATAACATCCAAGTTGACGGAGCCAACCTGAACAACAACTTCGGTTTAAGTTCAGATCCTCTTCCTGGTGGTGGTAATCAGCCTATTTCATTGGATGCGTTTGAAGAATTATCCATCAACATCGCTCCATTCGATGTAAGACAAGCTGGTTTCACTGGTGCAGGTATCAATGCGGTTACCAAAAGTGGTACCAATACATTCAAGGGAACAGCTTATCGTTTTTCCCGTAACCAGAACAATAATGGTCGCAATGTAGGAGACGTTAAACTCCCTACTCCAGCCCTTTCCGAAAGCCAAGTAATTGGTGCCACGATTGGAGGTCCCATTGTGAAGAATAAATTATTCTTCTTCCTGAGTGCGGAAAAAGAAAATCGCGAATTCCCTGGTATCCCGTTCAAGCCTAAAGGTGGAACAGGAGCTGGAAACGAATCATCTACTCCAATCGACTCCTTGAGGAAATTTTCTGAATACCTGAAAAGCAAATACAATTACGAGACTGGTGCTTACGACAACTTCCAGAACTTCAAAGCAGAGAATTATAAAATATTGGCTAAGATCGACTGGAACATCAGCAAGGTGCATAAGCTGACCTTGAAGTACAATGAAATGGTGAGTGAAAACGATCAGCAATTAAATGGTAGCTCTGTTCCCAATGGCGGTGGATTCACTGTAACGGGAAGAACTGGCTCTCTTTCTCGTCTTACCCAGAATCGTTTCAGCTTGGCTTCTATGTCGTTTCAGAATTCCAACTACCGATTCAAAGACATCGTGAAATCTGCAACCATGGAATTGAACTCCAATTTCAAGGGACGTTTTGCCAATCAGTTCTTGGCAACTTATACCAAGATCAGAGCCACCCGTAGCACAGGCAGTTCACTGTTTCCTATGATCGATATCTTCAATGGATCTGGCGACAACTACATGAGTGCTGGTCTTGAACCATTCTCCTATAATAACGATGTCATCAACAACATCTACAGCTTCATCAACAACTCAACCTGGTTCAGGGACAATCACACCATCACTGCAGGTGCCTCTTATGAGTTCCAGCGTGTAGGTAATATGTTCATGCCTGCATCACAGAGTTACTACATCTTCAGTTCACTGAATGATTTCATCACCGATCGCGCTCCTGCCTATTATGCCTATACTTACTCACTGGTACCTGGTCAAAAGTCAGTTTATTCAGCTGAGTTGAAATTAGGACAACTGGGATTGTATGTCCAGGATGATTGGGCTATCAACGACAACTTCAAGTTGACGTATGGTGTACGCTTCGACCGCCCCATTTACAATACAGAACCTTTGGCTAACCCTAAGATCTCTGAATTGACCTTCCCAGATGCCAATGGTAAGCCAACCAACTATACCACTGGAATGTGGCCTAAGAGTCGT
>JAFMES010000124.1 GCA_017856605.1 Chitinophagaceae bacterium | reverse complement strand
AACCGGTGGAGATGATTTCTAATCCGCTCTTACGAACGACTGGTGCAGAAACAACGTGTTGTCCTATGAGCAGTTCTGGATTCCTGCCTGAAATCAAAGAAAGGTAGAGAAGCGCATCAGCGTAGGGGGTGACCTGAGAGGGACTTCCGGGGAACAATAAAACGGGGATATCGCATTCCTTTTTGATGAATTTGACCAGGTCTTCAAGATGATCGCTGACTACCAGGCTGCCGCCTACAAAAATGTAGTCGACTTTTGCTTCTACGCAACGCGTAATCAACTCTTCAGCTTTGGACACCCGAGTTTTGTCGGGATCTACCAAAACAGCGAAGGAGCGCTTTCCTTTTTTCTTGTTGTCGGTTATCTTATGGTATACGCGTTGGTTCATGTGAACGGGGTACTACAATATACATGCAAAAGTGCGAAAACTTTTCTACAAACGAAGAAAAGTACTCAATTGAGCGATATTGTTCAATGTGTTGGGGGATTGACGTTGAACGATGTACTGTGCCATGTAGCCCCACTCCAAGTCGATTTTACTGCTTAGTCGATACCCAATACCACCATAGGTGCGGGATTGATCAAACAACTTTCTATTTGCTTGTGCGCTTCCGATCACATTAAAAAAAAATTCATTTTGCAGTGCAGCAAACCAACCCTTCGAAAACGTAGTTTGTTTATTGAAAGGGATGATGGCGCGTGTGAAGTAACGAAAACGGGCATTGAGTTTTCGATCCACCAACACCAGTTCACTGCCTTCGCGCGTCAACGTTCCTAGTGCACGTTCTTCCAAACGCAACCGATGCTGAACCGTTGAATTTTTTATGTTTTGGTTGATGATCAATTGCTGCCAAATGCGGTTGTCGTCTACAGCATCCCGAATGCTTACTGGAGCACCCATATCCGAATAGGTGAGTGTTCTCCAATTGGTGACTGATGCAACGCCAAGACTGAGTATGGTTCGTTTGTTTAAGAAATAACCAATAGCTGGACGAAATATGAATGTTTCCGATTGCACCCAACGATCTGTTGAACGCAGCTGGGCATCAAAAAAGAAAATGAACTTATCGTTTAATCGAAATGTGTTCATTCCCATGTACCAACCACTTTGTCTTGTTTGCTGCGCCAGTGCGGTATTCAGCATGAACAAACAAGTAGCGAAGCATACAGCTGCTATCGTTGATTTCATGATTCGTTGCATACGTGTTCGAAGGTAAGATATTGATCTTGTTTTGGGCTGAGGTGTGTCATCTTGTTTAACCTTTTTGCAGTTGGACCTTTGTCTTAAAAATTTTCTACAATTCAACCAAAAATTTTTTTACAAAAGCGTGAAAAAATTACGAAATTCAATACCCGTGCGGAGTTACTATGGTTATCAACAGGATGTTGATATTTAAGCAGAGGAAAAGTTGAATGTGGAGGATATTTTCGTACTCTTTCCCTAAAATAAAAAACAACCCATTAACGAACACTTTTTAACTCAAAGGAAATATGTCAGGAGCAAAAACCAAAACTGCTAATAACGGACTAAAGTTCAAGCGTCAATTCACTTCCGACAAGAAGGATGTTTTCGATATGTTCGATTACGACTATCGCACTTCCGTGATTCGCAATCCAAGTGGAGAAGTTGTATTTGAAATGACCAACGTCGAGGTTCCAAAACAATGGAGCCAAATTGCAACGGATATTCTTGCACAAAAATATTTTAGAAAAGCTGGAGTTCCACAACCCGACGGTTCATTGGGTAGGGAGACTTCTGCAAAGCAAGTGGCGCACCGTATGGCCAATTGCTGGAGAGTGTGGGGTGAGCGCTATGGATATTTTGCTTCATCTGACGACGCACAAGTTTTTTACGAGGAGCTGGTGTATTGTATTTTGAATCAAGCCTGTGTTCCCAACTCTCCTCAGTGGTTCAATACCGGTCTGCACGAAAGTTATGGCATCAAGGGTAAGCCACAAGGACATTATTATGTTGACCAAAATGACGGGCAACTTAAAAAATCAACTTCTGCTTACGAGCGCCCTCAGCCCCATGCCTGTTTTATCCTCAGCGTGGATGACGATCTCGTAAATGAGGGGGGTATCATGGACCTCTGGGTACGTGAAGCGCGAATTTTCAAATACGGCTCCGGCGTGGGTACCAACTTTTCAAACCTTCGCGGTGAAGGCGAAAAACTCAGTGGAGGTGGTACTTCCTCAGGGTTGATGAGTTTCCTCAAGATTGGCGACCGCGCAGCGGGCGCCATCAAAAGTGGTGGTACTACGCGTCGTGCTGCGAAAATGGTGTGCTTGGATCTTGATCATCCAGAGATTGAATTATTCATCGATTGGAAAGTAGAGGAGGAGAAGAAAGTAGCAGCACTTATTGCAGCCGGATATTCCAGTGATTACGAAGGTGAGGCATACCGTACGGTAAGTGGACAGAATTCAAATAACTCCGTTCGTATTCCCAATGCCTTTTTTGAAAAGCTTGCCAGTGGCGAAGATTGGGAGTTGACTGGTCGCATGGACGGAAGGGTGATGAAGAAAGTGCCTTCTAAAGCATTGTGGGATAAAATTGCTTATGCGGCTTGGCGTTGTGCGGATCCTGGAACACAATACGACACCACCATCAATGAGTGGCATACCTGTCCCCAAGGTGGACCCATCCGTGCCTCCAATCCATGCAGCGAATACATGTTCCTTGACAACACTGCATGTAATTTGGCTTCAGCCAATCTGCGTAAATTCTTTAACGAAGACGACAACAGCTTTGATGTTAAAGGTTTTGAATATACCGTTCGGTTGTGGACCGTTGTGTTGGAGATTTCTGTGTTGATGGCGCAATTCCCCAGTAAGGAAGTAGCGCAATTGAGTTACGATTATCGTACGTTGGGACTTGGATACGCTAACCTCGGTAGCATGCTGATGGTGAGCGGTATTCCATACGACAGCGACGAAGCTCGTGGAATCGCAGGTGCCATCACTGCAATCATGACTGGAATCTCCTATAAGACTTCAGCCGAGATGGCCAAGTTGTTAGGTCCCTTCCCTCGCTACAAAGACAACCGAGAAGATATGCTCAAGGTCATGCGTAATCACCGTGCTGCCGCTTACGATGCAGATGGTGCGTATGTGGGACTCAGCATCAAACCGCAGGGCATCAAAGCAAAGGATTGTCCCGATTACCTCCTCAACGCCGCATGCAAGGCATGGGATGATGCAGTAGAATTGGGTGAAAAACATGGTTACCGCAATGCACAGACCACCGTTATTGCTCCAACCGGAACTATTGGTCTGGTGATGGATTGCGATACTACTGGTGTTGAGCCTGACTTCGCATTGGTGAAGTTCAAGAAACTCTCCGGTGGTGGATACTTCAAGATCATCAATCAGTCTGTTCCACAGGCATTGGCCAATTTGAAGTACAGTCAAGCTGAGCAAGATGCGATCATCAAATACGCGGTAGGTGCCGCTACATTTGCTGGAGCACCGTTCGTCAATCACCAGTCACTCAGCGAAAAAGGATTCATCGCATCCGAAATCAAAAAGCTCGACGACGCAGTACAATCTGCATTTGAAATAGGATTCGTCTTCAACGTATACACCCTTGGTGAAGAATGTTTGCAACGCTTAGGCTTCAAGCCCGAGCAATACTTCAATTTTGAATGGAGTTTGCTGCAGGCCCTCGGATTCAAATCCTCTGAAATTGAAGCTGCGAACGATTATGTCTGCGGAACCATGACCATTGAAGGAGCTCCGCACCTCAAGGAGGAGGATTATCCAGTATTCGATTGTGCCAACAAGTGCGGTAAGAAAGGCGAGCGTTACATTCATGCACACGGACACATTCGCATGATGGGTGCAACCCAACCTTTCATCAGCGGAGCAATCTCCAAGACCATCAACCTTCCAAACGAGGCCACTGTTGAAGAGATTGCCGATTGTTATATGCTTAGTTGGCAGTTGGGACTCAAAGCGTGTGCGTTGTACCGCGATGGATCTAAACTCAGTCAGCCGCTCAGCAACAAGAGCGACAGCAAAAAGTCTGATGAAGTTGATGCTGAAGAAGCAACAAGTGCGGATAGCCAGTTCATTGACGTAGGTAAACTTACAGTTGATGAATTATTGAATGAATTGCAGAAGCGCATGCAGGCTTCACCTGATACGAAACTGAAACGTCAATTGTCGCGCATCGTTGAGCGGAAGGCCTTACCGACAAAAAGAAGAGGCTTCACTCAAAAGGCCAAGATCAATGGACAAACCATTTTCTTGCGCACCGGCGAATACGGAGATCACACGTTGGGTGAGATCTTCATCGACCTCGCTAAAGAGGGGTCAACCCTGCGCAGCCTCATGAACTGCTTTGCCATTGCAGTTTCAGTAGGATTGCAGTATGGCGTACCACTGGAAGAGTTTGTTGAGAAGTTTGTATTCACGAAGTTTGAGCCAGCGGGCATGGTGGATCATCCAAATATCAGGACAACCACTTCTATCATCGACTTTGTATTCCGCTGTCTGGCATATGAATACCTTGATCGCACGGATCTTGTACATGTTCTGGATAAGCCAGAAGTGATGAATACCGGTCAGGATGAATGGGATGATACTCCTGAAAAGCCTGAGCTTTCTGATGTACGCGTTGTAGCATCATCCAGTGCTCCTGCTGCAGCACCTGCTCCAAAGTCGCAAAAAGCTGCTGCTGTAAAAGCGGAAAGCAGTACACAGGAATTCATGAAGAGCATGCAAAGCGATGCTCCAGCATGTAATACTTGTGGTCACATTACCGTACGAAGCGGAACCTGTTACAAGTGCTTGAACTGTGGTAACAGCATGGGATGCAGTTAAATCAGTTGCCTTGAGGCTGGAAATACGTTATGAAAAAAGAATGGTACTGCAGGCACTGCGGTACCATTTCATTTCCAGGAGAGAGATCAAGTTGATGATGATTCTCGTCAATGTATTTGCCCTACTGGCGGCGGTGCTCTATGCATTCAAATTAATCACTCCGCTTCCATTTTTAATGAGTTCAGTGCTTTGGATGTCCATGATGGTGGCGTTTTGGATTTGGCTCCCTGCTCTGGTGTACAGAAAAAGTAAAACATTCAAGGATAACTTTGCCGTCCGAATTGAAGAGCATCATTTTTTTATTGAGACCAATGGGAATCAGCGCAGTTGGGCTTGGAGAGAATTCAGCAGTTACTATGAAACGCCTAACTTCTTCCATCTCTATTTTGACAGTAAAACTTTCTTTCTGATACCCAAGTCTGCTTTCACCGAACAGGAACAGTTGGATCAAGCCAGGACTATTTTTCGCAACAATGTCCAGCGAGGTTAAAAGATGCGCTTCTGCATGAGGTAATGAGGGAGTGTGACTTCAACAAATTCCTCGCCGTCTGTTTTATAGCCCAGTTTTTCGTAAAAGCCTACTGCTGTCTTGCGAGCATTCATCACAATGGTAGAAAATCCGGCATCACGGGCTACTCTTTCGGCAAACAACATCATTGCAGCTCCCAACCCGTTGCGTTGCATTTTTAAGGATACGGCCATTTGCCTCAACTTGCAGGTCTCCTTCGATACGTGTGAAAGTATACAGCATGCCAACAGGTCTTCTTCCTCAAATGCACCAATCAGGATATCCTGTTTTTCCTTCTCCAGTTCCTCCGGGGTGAAGGAGAGGCCCAAGGGTTTTCGCAGGACCTCCAATCGGAGGTTAACCATTTTATCATAGTCCCTGCTACCGTGATCGATTATCTTGAGTGGCATTCTTCAAGTTAAGCTAATTATTGTAAAGTCCGGGAAACGCTGCATCTAAATCAAAATTTATTGACATTTTAATGTGTTTTAAGCTTGTCGTTCTTTTTTGATTGATAATCATTTAATTATGACAGTCGGCCAGCTCTGAAATAATTCCAATATTTGTAGGAAACACCTTGTTTTTTGTTCAAATACTTTAATTTTGCGCCAACAAACCAAAAAACTACAATCATGTCAGACATTGCAACAAGAGTGAGAAAAATTATTGTTGACAAGCTGGGTGTCGATGAGAATGAGGTAACTGCAGAAGCTTCTTTCACAAACGATCTGGGTGCCGATTCGCTGGACACGGTTGAATTGATCATGGAATTTGAAAAGGAGTTCAATATTTCTATTCCTGATGAGCAGGCTGAGACCATTACAACAGTGGGACAAGCCATAACTTATCTGGAAGAGCACTCCAAGTAATCTGGAACTTCCCCCTACTTCCAAACACATATGGAACTCAAACGAGTCGTCATTACCGG
>JAFMES010000011.1 GCA_017856605.1 Chitinophagaceae bacterium | reverse complement strand
CCACCACAGGCCAATAACCCCGCAGTGATCATCATGCTGAATAATAGCTTTTTCATGTAGAGTATTTGTTTTGATTTATTGAATCCCTAAGATACGCTTGTTGAATGCTTCATCGCTCCCCGTCCCTGCAAAATCATCAAATGCTTTTTCGGTCACACGAATGATCTTGTCTTTAATGAAAACTGCTCCCTCCCGAGCTCCGTCCTCCGGATGCTTAAGAGCACATTCCCATTCCATTACTGCCCACCCACTATAATCGTAGGCCGTTAACTTGCTGAACACTGCAGAGAAGTCAACTTGACCATCCCCAAGTGAACGGAATCGCCCAGCCCGGTTCACCCAACCCTGATATCCACCATAAACCCCTTGCTTGCCGGTTGGATTGAATTCGGCATCCTTCACATGAAACATCTTGATCCGCTCATGATAATGGTCGATGTAACTCAAATAGTCCAAACACTGCAATACAAAGTGACTCGGATCATAGAGCAGACAAGCTCGCTTGTGGTTTCCAGTCTTCTCTAAAAACATTTCGTAGGAAACTCCATCATGTAAATCCTCTCCAGGATGGATCTCATAACAAAGATCCACTCCATGGGTGTCGAATTCGTTTAATATTGGTAACCAACGCTTTGCGAGTTCTGTAAATCCTGTTTCCACCAACCCGGCCGGTCGCTGAGGCCAAGGATAAACCGTATGCCAAAGTAGCGCCCCGCTGAATGTGGCATGAGCATCAATGCGGAGATTAGCTGATGCTTTCGCCGCATATTTTAATTGTTGAACAGCCCATTCGGTACGTGCTTTGCTGTTTCCTCTTACACTTTCTGGGGCAAATCCATCAAAAAGTTCATCGTAAGCGGGGTGTACGGCAACTAGCTGACCTTGAAGATGGGTGGATAGTTCCGTGATCTGCAAGCCTGCTTCTTCTACGATACCTTTCACTTCATCGGCATAGGTTTTACTTTCTGCCGCTTTTTTGAGGTCGATGCAGCGGGGATCCCATGAGGGAAGTTGCACTCCGACGAACCCCAGTGAGGCGGCCCATTTGCAGATGGAGGACAGGTCGTTGAACGGTGCGGTGTCGCCCATGAACTGAGCGAGGAATATAGCGGGACCTTTAATCGTTTTCATACTTCTCTTTTCTATTTATATATTATGTGGTATCCATTTTACACTCGATTGAGAAGACAGCACCACATTATCTATGAAGGCCATGCCGCGAATGCCGTCTTCTACATTGGGGAAATCCAACATCTCGTTGGTGGGTGTTGCTCCCTCATTCCGAGCATTGCAGGTCAAGGCAAAATTTCTGTAGATATTGGCAAATGCTTCCAGGTATCCTTCGGGGTGTCCGCCTGGTGTGCGTGAGTTATGCAATGCAAAAGAGGAGAGTGCACCATAATTGCCGCCGGCACGTAAAAGTTGAGTGGGTTGATCGAGCGACTTAATCAATAACGTATTCGGATCGTATTGCGACCACTCCAGTCCGCCCTTCTCTCCATACACACGAATCTTGATTGCATTCTCCTCGCCTGCCGCAACTTGTGTGGCAAATAAAACACCGGAAGCTCCATTATCAAATCGCAACAACACATCTCCATCGTCATCAAGCAATCTTCCTTCCACTACAGTATTGAGATTAGCGCATACATGAGAAATTTTCAACCCGCTCACATACTCCGCCAAATGTGCCGCATGTGTTCCAATATCCCCCATGCACCCAGCCTTGCCGCTTCGCGTAGGATCTGTGCGCCATGCGGCTTGCGCATTACCATCTTTTTCAGATAGTTTACTCAACCAGCCTTGCGGATATTCTACATAGACCTTCCGAATTTTTCCAAAAGCTCCTTCGTTCACCATCTGTCGCGCTTGTTTCACCAGCGGATATCCGGAATAGGTATGGGTGAGTGCAAGAATGCGACCAGTTTGATCTTGAATCTTTTTTAATTCCTTGGCTTCTTCCAGGGTGAATGCAATCGGCTTATCAAGCACTACATCAAACCCGTGTTCCATCGCCATTTTAGCAGGATCGAAGTGAACGTGATTGGGCGTGACGATTGCCACGAAATCCATTTTGGTATCAGAGGATAATGAAGCTTCCGTCTTGATCATCTCTTCATAGCTCCCATAGTTGCGTGCATCGGGAAGAAATAATTCTTTGCCAGATGCTATGGCGTTGTCAGGGCGACTACTCAACGCACCACAACTCAATTCAATCAATCCATCCAATGCAGCAGCATGTCGATGAATTGCACCAATGAAGGCGCCTTTGCCTCCACCGATCATGCCCATTCTCAATTTCCTCTTCATGTTACTCGTATTTTATCAAGCGTATTTTTTCTTTTTACCAAAGAAGTACAACAACGTAAATGCAACGATTAGAATTCCGGGGAATAACAACATATTGGATAATGTTGATTGCCCCGCAGCGAGATCTGCAGCGTCACCCGCCAATCCACTGGCTTCTGCTAACGCTTTATTTTCTTTGATCCAGCCACCAATGATGGGCTGAAACATAGACGATGAAAACATACCAATGCCTCCCATAATAGAAAGTCCCAATGCTCCAGTCTCCGGCAAGTTTTCACTGATGTATCCCAACATGTTGGGCCAGAAATAACAAATGCCCAGTGCATAGAAAACAGCAGCCACATACAACATGCTTCCGCTCATGGTGCTCAGCATATAAATACCGATGATGCCAAACACGGCAGAACCCAATAGTACACCAACGGTGTTAAGCTTATGGATCAATGGTCCAGCAAAATACCTTCCCACCGCCATCAGTCCCGTTACCAATGCAAGGATCAGCATGGGACTTGCACCGGCTTTTGCTAAAATGGGACCAACCCATTGTTGGGGACCAAATTCAGAGATGGCAGTCAGCGCCATACAACAAGCCATAAATATATAAAGTGGATTGGCCATTGCTTTCAAGCTGGCAACCGGTGAGCTGGCATCAGCTTTAGGCTTAGGAAATCCTTGTCCCCAGAACAACACCGCATAAATAACAGTAGGCAGGATGATTACCCAGATCTGCGTTTGCCAATGCATTGCGGCATCGGTCATGAATTGTGAAATCAACGATCCCAATACTATGCCTCCCGGAAACCACATATGAAAGCGATTCATCCGGCGATTGAACTCCAATCCCTCATACGAATCAGCAATCATGGGATTGCACGCAGCTTCTGTACATCCATTTCCAATACCAATCAATAAAGTAGAGATCAGTAAAACATTATAACTGGAAGCATAAATTGTGGTGAGGATGCCGATGGCATGTGCAATAAACGCCACCTGCATAATTAGTTTGGGTCCGATCTTGGCATAGAATAATCCAAAGAAAATCATCGAGATCGGAAAACCGAGGAACCACATCTGATTGATGTATCCCAGTTGAACCGGGTCCAGACTCAGTTCCGTTCCCAATTGCGTTAAGATGCCCGCACGGATACTGAAAGAAAATGCTGTTGTGATTAGCGCAAAGCAGCTGCCCCAGAACAGGCGATTGGCATTAATGGCTTGGCTCATGTTCGATCTTTTTGGTTAAGGGTTAAGCAATCAATTGTATTGCTGAAAATAAAAAAATATTGCTACTTGAACGAAAAATCATTCGTGTAATGCTTTACTTGAACACAAAAGGTATAGCTCAATTTATTCAATCTTTTGATTCGATCGATCGGTCGCTTTCGTATATTCGTATTACCTCAAAACTATACCATGCCGGAATCAAATGTTTTTGACGCTATCGTAGTGGGATCAGGCATCAGCGGTGGCTGGGCTGCAAAAGAACTCACTGAAAAGGGAATGAAGGTGATCATGCTTGAGAGAGGCAGGAACATCGAACACGTAAAAGGATATCCCAATGCGACAAAAGATCCGTGGGACTTCCCGCACCGTGGCGGTAGAACCCAACAAATGATCAACGATTACCCGGTACTGAAGCGGGATTACCCATTGAGTGAACTGAACCTCGATTATTGGGCCAAGGATAGCGAATGCCCCTACACCGAAGTGAAGCGCTTTGATTGGTTCAGAGGGTACCATGTGGGTGGACGCTCCCTGATGTGGGGCCGTCAATCGTATCGCTGGAGCGACATTGACTTTGAGGCAAATGCAAAAGAGGGCATAGGAACGGATTGGCCTATTCGATATAAAGACATTGCTCCCTGGTATGATTATGTTGAAACATTTGCAGGAATCAGTGGATCAAAGGAGGGATTGGCTGTTCTTCCTGATGGAAAGTTCATGCCGCCGATGGATCTCACGTGCGTGGAAAAAGATGTAGCTGACCGAATTCGCAAACATTATAACGGTCAGCGTCACCTGATCATCGGCAGAACCGCCAATATCACCCGCGCCCTTCCGGGTCGCTCCTCCTGCCAATTCCGAAACCGCTGTTCGCTGGGATGCCCATTCGGTGCATATTTCAGCACACAATCTTCTACGTTGCCTGCGGCTATGGCGACGGGCAATCTCACGCTGCGTCCTTTCTCCATCGTAACAAAAATTCTATACGATAAAGACACCCAACGTGCAACTGGGGTAGAGGTGTTGGATGCTGAAACCAATCAGACCTACGAATACAAAGCCAAAATCGTTTTCCTCAATGCTTCTACACTCAACTCTACATGGGTATTGTTGAACTCTGCAACGGATGTGTTTCCGGGTGGACTGGGAAGCAGCAGTGATCAATTGGGACACAACCTCATGGATCACCATCTCGGTGTTCGCGTTCAAGGTACAGTTGAAGGGTACGAAGACAAATATTATTTCGGCAGACGTCCCAATGGTTTCTACATCCCGCGCTTCCGCAATCTCAATGGAGAAAAACGCGAATACCTCCGCGGATTTGGTTATCAGGGACGAGGAGATCGTCAGAACTGGTCACGCAACATCCCTGAGTTGAATATTGGAGTGGAATTGAAAGAAGAATTGATTGAGCCAGGCACATGGCAAGTAGGTATGGGCGGATTTGGAGAGATTCTTCCTTATCATGAAAATAAAGTCACACTCGATAAAGAGAAAAAAGATAAATGGGGATTGAATGTGTTGGCCATCGATTGCGAACTGAAGACCAACGAACTCAACATGCGCAAGGATATGCTGAACGATGGAAAAGAAATGCTGGAGGCTGCTGGTGTTAAAAATGTAACTGGCAAAGATGGCGATGGAACTCCTGGTCGCGGTATCCACGAAATGGGGACCGCTCGTATGGGAACTGATCCAAAAAATTCAGTACTGAATAAACACAATCAGGTATGGGATGCGAAGAATGTATTTGTCACCGATGGTGCTTGTATGACATCTGCATCGTGTGTAAACCCTTCGCTCACGTACATGGCACTCACTGCGCGCGCTGTTGATTTTGCTGTAAATGAACTGAAGAAAGGAAATCTCTGATTGGCTGAGCAATTTCATTTTGATGCGATCGTAATTGGCTCCGGAATTACTGGAGGCTGGGCCGCGAAAGAACTTTGTGAACGCGGACTCCAGACCGTTCTGCTTGAACGCGGAACGATGGTGGAACACATCAAAGACTATACCCACGCAAATAAAGATCCATGGGAGTTTCCTCATCGTAATGAATTAACAAAAGAGGAAGAAAAGATTTACTACGTTCAAAAACGCCACTATTCCATCGGTGAGGACAATAAGCAATACTACACCCGCGATATCGATCAACCCTACAAAGAAGAACAACCCTTTGATTGGATTCGTCCAGATGTACTCGGAGGACGCTCACTGCTATGGGGAAGAATTTCACTTCGCTGGTCAGACCTTGCATTTGAAGCAAATGCAAAAGAGGGCATTGGAGTTGATTGGCCAATACGATACCGTGATCTTGCTCCTTGGTACGATCATGTAGAGCGCTTCATCGGTATAAGCGGAACCAGAGAGGGAATCAGCACACTGCCCGATGGTATTTTTCAACCTTCATTTGAAATGAATTGCGCAGAAGTTGCTGTCAAGCAATTGATGGAAAAAAAACATACTTCTATTCGCATCATTCCAACACGTGTTGCCAACATCACTGAGCCGTTGGATGGTCGCTCTGCCTGTCAGTCGCGCAACCTTTGCCACCGCGGTTGTCCCTTTGGTGCATACTTCAGCTCTCAATCTTCAACGCTACCGGCTGCAGTCAAAACCGGAAAGCTTACCATAAAGACGGGTGCCGTAGTCAATCGAATTCTCTATGATGAAAAAAAGGGAAAAGCTTCTGGTGTAGAGATCATTGATCGGGATACACTCAAAACCTATGTGTACACGGCTGATGTAATTTTTTTAAATGCATCCACCATTGGGACTGCTCATATTTTACTCAGCTCAACCAGTCCCCGTTTTCGAAACGGAATGGGCAACGACTACGATATCGTAGGTCGCTATTTGATGGATCATCATAAAGGCCTCACCATCACTGCTGATGTAGAGGGACAAGACGGTAATTATTATTATGGTAGAAGGCCGACCGGAATATTTATTCCGCGTTTCCGCAATGTGCATAAACAAGAAACCGATTTTTTAAGGGGATACGACTTTCAAGGTAACGGCTATCGCTCACGAGAGAGTTCTGATAACATTGGAATACAATTGAAAGAGGCTGCCGTTGAACCCGGCAAGTGGCGAATACAATTTTATCATTACGGTGAAACATTGCCTTATGCCGATAACCGGGTTACGCTCAATGATTCCATCAAAGATGTTTTTGGTCGACCTGGCCTCACCATCAACTGTTCATTCAAAGAAAATGAAAAGAGCATGTTCAAGGATGTTGGAACAGCATTGCCGCAAATGATGGAGGATGCGGGTTTAAAAAATATACGCGTTCGCGGAAAAATGTCTACGCCGGGCAATGCCAATCACGAAATGGGGACCGCTCGCATGGGTTACGATGAAAAAACTTCAGTCGTAAATAAATGGAATCAACTGCACGCAGTAAATAACCTGTTCATTACCGATGGTTCCTGTATGACTTCTTCGCATTGCATCAATCCATCCCTTACCTACATGGCCCTTACTGCAAGGGCAGTCGACTTTGCCGTAAGTGAAATGAAAAAAGGCAATATCTAAATCGTACCTTTGCGGCATGATCAAAAGCACACTGATCAAGGCTGCACAGGCTTCTGGAAAACTCATACAGGAGCGAATCAACGGAAAATTTTCAATTGAAAAAAAGGCGGGTCCAAATGATTTGGTCACAGAAGTGGACAAAGCATCGGAAGCGGTAATCATGGAGATTATCCGCGAATCTTTTCCTGATCACTTCATTCTAAGTGAAGAAATCGGTGAGGTTAAAATGGACTCGTCTTATAAGTGGATCATTGATCCAATTGACGGAACCGTCAATTTTGCAAATGGTATTCCGCTTTGCTGTGTAAGCATTGGTGTTGAAAAAGAGGGCGAAATGATTATGGGAGCAGTGTATAACCCAATGATGAATGAGTTTTATTTTGCGGAGAGGGGACAGGGTGCTTTTCTGAACGATCAACCTATTCATGTGAGTAAGCAAACCGAGGTTCAATATTCTTGCCTGGTAACGGGTTTCCCTTATACGTACCTGGATATGGAAAACGGGCCACTGGAAGTTTTCAGTCGACTCATTCGCAAGGGAATTCCAGTAAGGAGACTGGGTTCTGCAGCAATCGATCTCTGCTGGGTAGCTGCTGGTCGATTTGATGGTTTCTATGAACATCGGCTCAACGCGTGGGACAGTGCTGCTGGTTTTCTTTTGGTTGAAGAAGCAGGTGGACGGGTTACGGATTTCAAAGGCAATCATTATTCTCCCTATCAGCCTCATCTTGTGGCTACCAACGGGCTCATTCACGAGGAACTG
Source organism: Chitinophagaceae bacterium (assembly GCA_017856605.1). Lineage (GTDB taxonomy): Bacteria > Bacteroidota > Bacteroidia > Chitinophagales > Chitinophagaceae > Pollutibacter. Next base: position 16,470 of record JAFMES010000011.1, on the reverse strand, counting down.
CTTCGCTGGATTTCCAATACACACCAATAACACGTATGTCACGAACTGAAATAAAAGAACTAGGAGAATTTGGTCTCATTCATCATTTGACCAAAAACATTGAACTGCAAAACGCTTCTTCAATTGTGGGTGTAGGCGATGATGCTGCAGTCATTGATCACTTTGGTAAACAGACGGTTGTTACTACCGATATGTTGATTGAGGGCGTTCACTTTGATCTTGCGTATACTCCGCTCAAGCACTTGGGCTACAAATCAGTCGTTGTAAACCTAAGCGATATTTATGCAATGAACGCTGCTCCTACTCAAATCACGTTGAGTATTGGAGTTAGCAGCCGTTTTTCTGTAGAGGCCTTGGATGAATTTTATGAAGGAGTTTATGCGGCGTGTGAAGAATATGGAGTAGACTTGATTGGAGGTGATACTTGTTCTTCACAAAAGGGGTTCATTATTTCAGTCACGGCACTGGGTGAAGCCATAGCCGATAAAGTGGTGCTTCGCTCAACTGCCCAGAAGGGTGATCTGATCTGTGTTTCAGGAGATTTGGGAGCAGCGTATATTGGACTCTTGTTTTTAGAAAGAGAAAAAAAGATTTATTTAGAAAGTCCTCAAGTTCAACCGGATTTAGAAAATGAATCCTATGTGATTGGTCGTTTGCTTAAGCCGCGCGCGCGAAAAGATATACAGGAATTCTTGGATGATAGTGCGATTGTTCCTACGTCCATGATGGACATCAGCGACGGATTGAGTTCTGAGCTTTTGCACATCTGTTCCAAAAGTGGAGTAGGTTGTTTGATCTATGAAGAGAAGCTTCCGATTGCTGAGGCTTCAAAAAATGCTGCCTATAAATTTCAAATCGATCCAACGGCATGCGCACTGAGCGGGGGAGAAGATTATGAACTCTTGTTTACAATACGACAAGAAGATTATGAAAAGATCACGCTAAACGAACAAATCAGTGTGATTGGTTATGTGACCGAGGCTGAGAAAGGCGCAACCCTACTCACAAAAGGTGGCAATAGTTATACCATCACTGCACAAGGATGGAATGCTTTCAAACCCTGATTAAGTTAGGAGTATAAATCCGTCTCCATCTGCCCAGAAAGGAAGGTTTGTTCTGGTTTCAATCAACGATTGCCGATTTAGGACAGTGGTATTGATTACTTCTTTTTCGCTGGCGTGATAAAGAACAGAACCGAGCGGATCAATAACCATGCTGTCGCCGCTGTGATAAATTCCGTTCCCATCATTCCCAACTCGGTTTACTCCCACAACGAAGGATTGGTTTTCGATGGCTCGGGCTTGCAGGAGTGTTTTCCAGGCATTACTTCTTCTTTGTGGCCAATTGGCTACGTAGATTAAGACATCGTATTCAGGCAATGGGCTTTTTTGATCATCGGGCTGTAGTTGTTGTCGTGCCCAAACAGGAAAACGTAAATCATAGCAAATCTGTAGATTGATTTTCCATCCGCCCACCGATGCAATCAATCGTTTTCCCCCAGCAGTGTAGTGTTCGTGTTCGCCGGCAAGTGTAAAACAATGGCGCTTGTCGTAATAACCATATGTTCCGTTGGGAAGCATCCAAATCAACCGGTTATAGTAGTCATCGCCCTCTTTTATGATGAGGCTTCCGGTAAGAATGCAATTGCGTTCGCGTGATTTTTGTTTCATCCAGGCGACCGTTTCCCCTTCCATTGTCTCTGCCAGTTGTTCGGGCTTCATACTGAACCCAGTAGAAAACATTTCAGGAAGCACAACTACGTGGGTGGTTTCCTGAATGCTGTCGATTTTGCGATCAAGCATTTCAAGATTAGCCGCTTTATCCTCCCAGTGCAATTCAGTCTGTATCGTTGTCAGTAGCAGTTTTTCCATTGATTTCGTGAAGGGTTTTGGTGATTAGGTCGTTCTCAAATCCGCGGCGCAGCAAGAATTGGCGCGTCTTTTCTGCACGTATTCTGCTGGTCATTCCGGGTCCTTTCAATGTGGTCCATTTTTTTTCGGCCAATTGCTGCAATTTTTTTCGGTACGCGTCTACGGGTATTTCGTCCCTCAACGCTTTTAAAATTGAGTATGCGGCTACGCCTCGTTTTTTAAGTTCAATTTCTATTTTTTTCTTCCCCCATCCCTTAATTCTAAACTTACCTCCTGCAAACGCTTGGGCAAATCGCTCCTCATTTAAAAACCCATCTTCAATGAGACGAGAAAGCACCTGTCCCGCGTCCGACCAGGATAAGCCATACTCTGAAAGCTTGCGTTTCACCTCAAGGTGTGTGCGTTCCTGAAAGGCACAATAATGGCGGATTTTAGCGTATGCCTGTTCCGGAGTTAGTGAATTTCTTGTGGATCTGACGAAGCCCATCCTCGGCAAATTAATGATTATATTTGCCTGTAAACAATAGGTGATTATGAAATTCATCGTGTCGTCTTCCGCACTGCTCAAACAACTGCAACAAATCAACGGTGTAATCGGATCAAATAATGTATTGCCGATTCTGGAGGACTTTCTTTTTGAGATTGAAAAAAACAAGCTCACGGTTGTTGCAACCGATTTGGAAACGGTGATGAAAATACAGTTGGACATTGAGGCTAAAGACAGCGGCAGGGTGTGTATTCCTGCAAAAATTTTAATGGATTCACTTAAAAATCTCCCTAATCAGCCTCTCACGTTTGATATCGATAAGAATTTTGGAATAGAGATTACAAGTGACAATGGAAAATATAAGGTGATGGGAGAAAATCCGGATAATTTTCCAAAAGAACCTCCGGCTGATGAAACTTCTTCTTTCAGCATGAGCAGTCATGCGCTGTTGACTGCTATTAACAAATCCATCTTTGCAGTGAGCAACGATGATCTTCGTCCCGCTATGACCGGCGTTTTCTTTGAGTTAGAAAAAAACGGAATCACATTTGTCGCAACAGACGCACATCGCCTGGTCCGTTACAAACTAAAGAATGTAAAATGTCCAAAAGGTGATTCATTCATTGTTCCTAAAAAACCATTGAATCTTTTAAAGACTACACTTCCGGATAATGACGATGAAATCACGGTTTCTTACAACAGCAATCACCTCTTTATAAAACATGGAACGGTCCAACTATCGTGCCGTTTGCTTGATGCGCGTTTCCCCGACTACAAAGTGGTTATCCCTGCAGAGAATCCGTATCGAATGACCATCAATCGTCAGGATTTTCAATCGGCCCTGAGAAGGGTGAGCATTTTCAGTAATAAAAGCACCAACCTGGTAACACTGAATATATCCGGAAACGAAATGCACCTGACCGGCCAGGATATTGATTTTAGTTTTGAGGGTAATGAACGAATGGCTTGTCAATACAATGGAGACGATATCTCCATTTCTTTCAACGCGCGTTTTCTGATTGAAATGCTGGGTGGTACCGAAAGCGAGGAAGTAGGACTTGAATTGTCGACTCCCACAAAAGCGGGACTTCTCAAGCCGGTAGATCAGGATGCGAATGAGGACCTGCTGATGCTGGCCATGCCTCTAATGGCAAACTGATAAATTTATAGTTTATGGAAGAGCTGATTGGCTATTTCAGTGATCTTGAAAAAAGGCCCCTCGAGCGAGCGGGTTTTTTTGTAGCTGGTATGGTTTTATTATGGGTAATTGAAAATGTCATTCCACTCGTTCAAACCCATTACAAAAAAACAAAAGGTCGCCACGCAGCCACCAACGTCGCTTTCACTGCAATTCATTTTGTTATTCATACGTTCATGGCTGCTGGTATTGTGTTGATAGCAGATTGGACAAAAACACATCAATTCGGTTTGGTGCATTGGGGTAGTTTTGGAACAATTGGTATCATTCTAATCTCATGCCTTACGCTTGATTTTTTTGCGGGTTGGCTTTGCCATTTTGTTGAACACCAGATCCCTCTATTCTGGCGCTTTCATATCATTCACCATGCGGATACCAATGTTGATGTAACAACGGGGCTCCGCCATCATCCTTTGGAATCCATTTGGCGCGGGGTGTTTTTTTATATGGGCATTCTTATCTCGGGCGCCCCAATGTATGCGGTGCTGTTGTTTCAAACCATCCTGGTATTTATCACTGGATTTACTCACGCGAACATCAGCTTACCCGGCTGGTTGGATCGGGGGCTAAGCTGGTTCCTGGTATCCCCCAACATGCACAAGGTTCATCACCACTGGAAACAACCTTACACCGACAGCAATTATGGTGCTGTATTTTCTATCTGGGATCGTTTATTGGGAACGTTTATGAAACTGGACCCCTCTCAATTAAAGTATGGACTCGATCGCTATTACGCTGCAGATAAGGACGAGAATTTTATTGCATTAATGAAACGCCCTTTTCAAAAACTAAAGTGATTGAAGAAAATCGCAGTCATACCTGCCCGCTATGCTGCTACTCGCTTTCCTGGTAAGCTGTTGCAGAAAATAGGCGACAGTACCATTATCGCCCTCGTTTACAACAATGTTGTGCGAATGGACCTCTTTGATTCAGTGGTAGTGGCTACCGATAGCGATCAAATCATTCAAGAAATAGAATCGATTGGAGGACTAGCTGTTAAAAGTAAACAAGAGCACCAAAGCGGTAGCGATCGCATTGCAGAAGCAATAAGGGATATGTCAGTTGATGTGGTGGTAAATGTTCAGGGCGACGAGCCCTTTGTTTCCAAAGAGCCGATTGCAAAACTATTGGAATGCTTCGATGATCCTACTGTTCATGTAGCATCAATCATGAAGCGTTTCGGTGTGGAAGACGACCCAATGAATCCAAACCAGGTTAAGGTGGTGTGTGATCAGAAGTCCAATGCCTTATATTTTAGTCGCGCACCGATTCCGTTTTCTCGTGACAAATCAACTCCCGTTGCATACCACAAACACATCGGGGTTTATGCGTTCCGCAAAGACACCCTGCTTCAATTCACGAAGTGGCCAATTGGAAATCTTGAAAAAATAGAATCGCTTGAACAATTGCGCTACCTGGAAAACGGAGTTGCTATTCGCATGGTAGAGACTTCTGAATTTGCAATCGGTATTGATACGCCCGAGGATCTTGAAAGAGCAAGAATTTTTCGCGAGACGATGTTAAAGCAGTCCTGATTTATTTCCGCTTATATACAGGAACGGTGCTACAGGCTTCTCCATACATAAGCGACTTTACTACCGGGGAAAGTAGATTGGTAATTTCTGCATAAGCATAATTGGGCACCTCTTTTTCTCCACACCCCTTAATTACCACTCGTTTATCGCGATACTGCTCTATATCGATCGATTGAATTGCATGAATCGTTTTTTGTTTTATTGCCTCTTCGGGTGTACCGGTGTAAACGGTTCGCGCATACGCAGATAATCGGTTGGTGATTAACATGTATGCCCACATAGGAATGATGGCATCGACTGTACAATGAACCACAACATCTTTTTGAGTATATGCGCTCCAGTCGTGTTGATCCAATTGCTCCCTGAACTCTTTTTCTTTCAAAATCATTTGCATGAATAAAAATTGCTTTAGGTCAATTAATACCATAGTGTCTTCGGGTAAGTACCTCTCAAGATCAATGGTTATTAATCCGCTTTCTGCAACCTTATTTTGGATGAGTTCCATACTGCAAAACTATTTAAAAAGATTCAGCCACCCTGTTCAGGTGGCTGATCCGCTTGTTTTCTCATGAGCAGTTTCTTAGTATCCGGCTTCCCTGCGCTTATCGACAATCTTGGTCGATTTTTTGAGGGCCTCCATCGTGCTGTATCCAGCGTATTGTTTTAGTTGTTGCTGTATGGCTGAGCGTTGAGCCGTAAAATCCACAACAGCATTTGGAAGAGATCCGACTTGTTTAACCTTAATTAAATAGGCCGCGTTCTGTCCCTCGATCACTTCTGATATAGTAGACAAGTTCTTTTTATTAAACGCTGCACCAATGACCTTAGTTTCTGATCCGAGTCCCGGAACGAAGGGGTCTCCAAACTTAACGGTATCGATATTGGCTGTTACCCCGGTAAGGGATCCGGCAAGCTTTTGAAAATCCTGCTCTTTACCAACCTTTTTTGCAATCAGTTCCGCCTTCTTCTTGTTTCGAAGAATGGGTTCTACCAAAACGCGGGCAACAGATGGTGGTTGAACACCCTCTTTGGTTTCTCCTGTAATTATAGCAACCACATATTGGTCTTTTAAATCAAATGGTTCTGAAACAGCGCCCAGCTTGTTTTCAAAAGCCCAACGAATTAACGCTCGAGAGGATAGTGCACCTGCGGTATAATCCATTTCGCGAATGTTATCTGCGGTGGACTTGGTTAGCTTCATTTTTGCGACAGTCGCATCAAATGTTTTTAGGTCTTTGCTTTCTGCTGAAAACTGATTCGCTGCGGTTGAAGCATTGATGTCTGTTTCTTCGCTTGGTACAATTGCTTTGGAGAGGTAAGCAACTTTATACGCCTCTTCAAAGTTTTTCTGATTCAACACCTCGATTACGTGATAACCAAAAGTTGTTTTAATCACCTCCATTGTTCCCTTGGGTTGATTGAAAACAAAATCATAAAATTCTTTTGCAAGGTTCATGTCAACAGACGAAAACTCATACTCTCCTCCTTTAGACTTGCTTCCTCCATCATCACTTAATGATGCGGCAAGAGCTCCAAAATTTCCTCCTGCTTTAATAACCGCATAAATGCTGTCGGCGCTCTTTTTTGCTGCGCTGTCGGTTCTTCTTTGTTGGCCCGTTTGGGGATCAACGGTTGAAACCAAAATGTGGCGACATTTAATGGAATCGGGTATGGTCTTCTTTGCAATTTTCTTTGCAATCACATAGCTTCCTCCGTCCAAATAAGGTCCCACTACAGCTCCAACGGGCATAGAAATAATTGAGTCTTTGGCGCTCATTTGTAAACGCGACTTGACCGCGAACCCATCATAAAAGGGCAGGATGGTATTATTTCTGGTTATGAATCCTTTTGCATCGGCTGTTGAAAGAAACTCTGCGCGAAGATTAATTAATTGATCGTATAGTTTACTAGAGTCGTCCTTGGTTGGTGTTGCACTAAATGAAACATAGGTAAGGCTTTTGGTTGCCTCCTGTTTGTAGTCGTCTTTTCGAGCTGCTACATACTCTTCAATTTCTTTATCACTCACCTTTACTAAACTATCCGATATTGTTTGATAGGGTGCGCTGACAAATGAAATAGATGAAATCAGGTTATTATCGGCTGCCATTTTTTCTACCATCCACTTGGGCACATACGATCCTTGTGAAAACAAGGAGGTATATTTTTGGGTAAGTAGATTTATCTCCATGGGTTTAAGCAACTGATTGTTGATGTTGGCAACCTCTTCCGCTTTTGCCTTTTTCATATTATTGAACCAGTTACGAGCGGCTCCAATATCGTATCCGCCTGTATTTGGGTTTTGAAACAACTGCTTGAACTCATCTGGTGCATCGTCTGAAAACAAAACAGCTCCAAACTCTTTAGGCGACACAGAAAGTCCTAGTTTGTTTGCCTCTCCTCTCACCAGTTCTTCCTGTATGAAAGCGTTCCATACGTTTTCAAGTATGGATTGAGTCATAAGCTCATTGGTCTGCATTCCCTGTGAGCGGTAGTTTTGTTCCACCATGTTCACCTGGCTGCTAAAGGCTTGAATATCTACCTCCTTACCCCCAATGCTACCCGCCTCTGTTGTTTGGCTATTAAATAGACCACTGCTTCCGCCCACAAATGCGTCTTGTACCAAGAAGGCGATTAAACTCAAGGCAATCAATGAAGTAAGTAGGATGGCCGACTTATCCCTTAGTTTCTGAATAATTGACATATAATAATATTATATAGGGGGGCAAAAATAGGTCAAATCGTGGTTATTAACAAACTGTGGATAAGCTTGAAATAGGGCTTAATAAGTCCGCTTTTTTATACCCCGCTTTTGTTAATAAACCAGGCGGACTAGGGTTGAATAAAATAAGGGGTGGTAAGAGTTATGTTTTCGTACAATTTTTCACCAACAAGATCACACGATTATGTGGTTTAACATTTTTGTTGAAATCCTTTTGCGTCTGTTTTTTTTTGTGAGTTATGGTGGTTTTTATGGCGGATATGTTTTTTTATTATTCACATACCGATGTGGGTAGCTGTGTATAGTTGTTGATTACTGCTATATATAAAATAGTAATCAACAAATTCACAGCCTTAATAGTAATAGCTTATTTAAATAAAAAAGGTGTTATAATTAAATACTACGATAGAAATTAACATTCAATAAATTTGTAAAAGAAAATAATAACATGATAGATACAATCATTTTTGATCTTGGTGGTGTGTTGATTGATTGGCAGCCAGATCACATGTATAAAAAAATAATTAAAGACGAACAACAGCGAAAATGGTTTTTAGAAACCATCTGTACAATGGAGTGGAATGAGCAGCAAGATGGAGGAAGAACAATTCAAGAAGCAAATAATGAATTAATAACCCAATACCCAGAACACCGAGAGTTGATTCTTGCTTATTACGATCGTTGGGAAGAAATGCTTGTCGGCCCCATTCTACCCACTGTTGAATTATTTAAGAATATAAAATCTTCCGGAAAATATAAACTGTATGCGTTAACCAACTGGAGTGCGGAAACATTTCCTAGAGCGTTAGAATTATTTGATTTTCTACATTGGTTTGATGGTCGCGTTGTTTCCGGAGAAGAAAAAACAAGAAAACCATACAAAGAGATCTATGATATTATCCTAAATAGATTTTCACTTTCACCACAAAAAACATTATTCATTGATGATAATATAAAAAATATAAACGCTGCAAAAGAAATAGGAATTAATTGTATTCATTTTTCTTCTCCGGAACAACTCACAGAAGAATTAAAAAACAAAAATATTTTTATCAACTAAATACGAGATACGTAATAAAACTCAGAACATACGCTATCCCTGTCATGTATAAAAACTGAATAATTGGCCATTTCCATGTACCTGTTTCTCTTTTCACAACCGATAGTGTACTCATACATTGCATTGCTAATAAATAAAAGACCAATAAAGAAAAACCAGTTGCTTTAGTATATACTACACTTCCATCATCTTTTCTAGCTGCTCTCATTTTTTCCCTAAGTGTCTCACTGTTTTCATCTGCATCTTCTCCAACACTGTATAATGTTGCCATAGTACCCACAAATACTTCTCTGGCAGCAAAAGATGTAATCAACGCAATTCCAATTTTCCAATCATACCCTAATGGTTTGATTACCGGCTCTATCACCCTACCCATAATTCCTGCGTATGACTCACTCAATAAGTCCGAACTTTTTTGCTGTTCCAACTCTATTTTTTTATCAGGTTGTTGTTGGATTAAAACAGCGTATTGTTCTTCTATTTTATTTCTTTTTTCTGTCGGTCCATATGAACTTAAAACCCACAAAACCAAAGAAATTACCATAATTACTTTACCCGCATCAAACACAAATACTTTTGCTTTTTCTATCATCGTTACCACTATATTATTCCATCGCGGCTGTCGATAAACTGGCAACTCCAAAATAAAAAAACTCTTTTCTTTAACCCGAATAAACAACTGAAGAACATAAGCAACCAAAACCGCAACAACAATTCCTAATACATACAACCCCATTAACACCAATCCCTGCAAGCTTAATACTCCTAAGTAATATTCATTTGGAACAACCAAAGATGTTAGTATGGTAAATACAGGAAGTCGCGCACTGCAACTCATGAATGGGGTTACCAAAATTGTGAGCAATCGCTCCTTTTTATTTTCAATATTTCGCGCACTCATGATGGCCGGCACCGCACAAGCAAAACCGCCAATCATAGGCATAACACTTTTTCCATTCAATCCCACCCGGCGCATAACACGGTCCGATAAAAAGCTAATCCGTGCCATATACCCCGTATCCTCTAAAAATGTAATCAACCCAAATAAAATCATAATCTGAGGTACAAACACCACAATCCCACCCAATCCTGCTAAAACCCCGTTGATGATTAAATCCGACCACCAGGTTTCAGGAAGAACACCAGATAAATATCCCCCAAGATCACCCACACCCTTTTCAATCGCATTCATAGGATATTCTGCAATCCAAAACACACTTTGAAACAAAAGAAACAACACAACCCCCATGATGAGATAACCCCATGTGTGGTGAAGAAAGAAAGAATCCAATTGTTCAGAGAATAGTTTTTTCTTCTCAATGTTTTCTTCCTCTACTGAGCGTTGCATCACCACACGAATTTTTTGATACCGCTTTTGAATATCCTCTGCTTGAATTCGGGTGTGATTAAAGTTGTACTTTTTCTCAATCTCTTCTATTCTTTGCTGAGTTGATTGCGGAAGATCGAATCGCTCGTGATTTATGAGGTGATGTATAGCGCTGTAATTCCCAAGAGCAGGAATCACAGTTTTTATTTCTCCCAGCGCTTCATCTGCTAATTCATTAATGGGATAAAAATCATTACCGGGTTTACCCCCATTAAGGACCTGAACAAGAGTCGATTTTAATTGGTCCAACCCCTTGCCGGTTCGGGCGTTTACCGCAACGACAGGCACCTGCATTTCACGCGAAAGGCGATTAACATCTACCCGCACTCCTCTTTTCTTTGCTAAATCAGACATCGTCAATGCCACGACAACCGGAATCTTTAAATCAATAACCTGTGAAACATACAAAAGATTTCTCCTAAGGTTGCTGGCATCTGCCACAACGATGGCGACGTCGATGCTCCTACCATCTTCAGGCGACATCAATTGTTTGTAGGAAACCCATTCATCCTCTCTGCGAGGGTACAAGCTATACGCACCCGGAAGATCCAACACATCGCATTGACCCAAACCGGGTAAAAAACAGGAGCCCAATTTCTTTTCTACGGTTACTCCTGGAAAATTGCCCACCTTCTGGCGCAACCCCGTCATCAGGTTAAAAAGCGAACTTTTCCCACTGTTTGGATTCCCTAAAATGGCTATATGTGGATTACTGGGCAATTGGTGTGAATAAGCAAAGATACACACGACTCACCCCCCGCGGTTACGAAAACAGTAAAAAGCGAAGCACTATCCGGTAGGAATAGCCCATTACCTGCATTAACTTTGTCGGAAATGACGCACATGATCAGGCTGATTATCATCGCGCTCCTTCTGAGCACCAGCGCCCTTGCACAAAAATCAAGTAAAGCCGATAAAGAGCTTACCGGATATCTTAAACAACACGTTTATTACCTGGCCTCTGATGACCTGAAAGGAAGAAGAGCGGGAGATCCTGGCGAAGAGTTGGCCGCCACCTATATATCCTCCAAATTCAAAGAGTTTGGTTTGGTTCCCCGCGGAGATCAAGGCACTTATTTTCAGCATTTTTCAATTAACGATGGAAAAGGAGTCGGATCTTCAAGTCGCCTAACGCTCAACGGCAATTCGCTTTTACCAGAGAAGGAATTTTTCCCCCTTCCGTTTTCCTTGGCGGGTAAAATCACAGGAGAAGCAACCCCAGATCTTCACGAAAATGGACAACCCTGGTTGTTTGATCTTGCTGAGTCCATGGAAGAAAACAAGTCCAATCCCCACTTTGATATCAACAACCTGCTCAATGAAAAAATAAAACTTGCAAAAGAGAAAAGCGCACCCGCATTAATCTTCTTCTGCAGCAGCAACGCAATGGATGGCTATCGCTTTGATTCAAAAGACCGAAGCGAAACATCTCCCATTCCTGTTGCGTTCTTAACATCAGAGGGAGTGAAAAAATACATAAAGAACGCAGACGCCACCTATCGTATTGAATTACAAACTGCGATAGAGCCGAAAACACGAAAAGCAAAAAATGTAGTTGGTTACGTTGATAACCAATCTCCACTCACGGTTGTGATTGGCGCACATTTTGATCACCTTGGATATGGAGAGGATGGAAATTCCATGATTCGTGGAGGAAAGCCAGAAATTCACAATGGCGCTGACGATAATGCAAGCGGAACCGCAGCAATGACCGAATTGGCCGCAACACTGAAAGGAAAAAAATACAAACACTATAATTATCTTTTTCTAGCCTTCTCTGCAGAAGAACTCGGATTGAACGGTTCAAAATACTTTACTGAAAATCCAACCATCCCCCTTGGCTCGGTCAACTACATGATCAACATGGATATGGTGGGAAGAATGAACGACAGTACAAAAACCATTACCATTGGGGGTTTTGGCACATCACCCTCCTGGAACCAACTTCTTTCCTCTGTTAAGAAGAAAGATTTTTCTATCAAATACGATTCCAGCGGAACCGGACCAAGCGACCACACCTCCTTTTATAGAAAAGACATTCCGGTACTTTTTTTCTTCACGGGACTACACACCGATTATCACAAACCAAGTGACGATGCAGAAAAAATCAATTACGATGGTATGACGCAAATCGTTCGCTTCATCCAACAAATGATTGAAAACGACAAGCCGGCACAAAAACTCGTGTTCACCAAAACAAGAGAACAACAAACTACCACATCTGCACGATTCTCGGTATCTATGGGCATCATGCCGGATTATTCTTATGGTGGTAATGGGGTTCGTGTGGATGGAGTAACCGAAAACCGCCCAGCAAAAAAAGCAGGCATTGCCGCTGGCGACATAGTAAAACAGCTGGGCGATTACAAAACATCCTCCGTTGAAGCATATATGCAAGCGCTGTCTAAATTCAAAAAAGGAGATAAAACAACGTGTGTAGTAGTGCGCGGAGAAAAAGAACTAAGCTTTGAAATCGTGTTCTGATGAAACTTCGACTCGACGATGATAAAATGTCGGACGACTTTTTCGAGGACACCCGCATCCTTGGAATCGCCAGCACACTAAAGAATTATCAATTTTGTTGGCACGTCGAGCAAAGTATGCTGATCGAATTTCAAACCTCCGCAGATTTGCAAATCCCCATGGAGAAAAACAAGCGCTCGTATTCTTTCACCGTTTATGAATACCTTGACAGCATTTCTTCAAAGGAGCATTTTCTGTACAGCAATAAACACGAAGGCGAGTTTTTGCTTCCGGAATTGCAGCACCTCGACTTCATTTGGTTGGTTCGAGATCCATTTCAAAACGATGAACAAATCAGTCTGATGCAGCAACAAATCCGAAGCATACCTGGGGTGCAACTGGTGACCGAAGTGCCCCACGATAAAATAAAATCAAAAGATAACCTACAACGTTGATTCATGTGGAAAGAAGAAAACAATAAACTCTATCGGAAATTTGTATTTAACAATTTCAATGAAGCTTTTTCGTTCATGACCAGCGTTGCATTGCTGGCAGAAAAAATGGATCACCACCCTACTTGGAGCAATACCTGGAATACCGTCGAGATCTGGCTTTCAACTCACGATGCCGGCAACAGGGTTACCGAAAAAGACAAAACACTTGCCCAACAAATTGACTCGTTGCTCGCTGTCTAGTGAACTGTTATTACCGAAGAGGCTTTTGAAGTAATGCGACCAATGGGCTGTATGCGGTCTTCTAGTCCGAACACCTTCAACTCCCCAACAACTGCATCAACTTGTTGTGGATCCACCGCTACCAAAAGTCCCCCACTTGTTTGTGGGTCGGCTAAAATATTTTTAACCAATGACCCGTTCTGTGCAGCACCAATCACTACTTTGTTACCATAACTATCCCAATTCCTGTTTGTCCCACCGGGTACAGCGCCCGCTTCCACATAGGAAATCAATCGTTCTGATATCAACGGAATATGTTCAAAAACTATTTCAGCACTCAACCCGCTTCCCTCTGCCATTTCAATTAAGTGTCCCAATAAACCAAATCCCGTAACATCCGTCATGGCATGAACTCCACCGATCTTCCCAAGTGCGGCCCCCACTTTATTTAGCTCCATCATCTGGTTTGCTGCTATTTCTCCATCATCCAATTTCAACAATCCCTTTTTTTCTGCGGTTGTCAATACACCCACTCCCAGTTTCTTTGTTAAAAAAAGTACATCCCCTTCTTTTGCAGTATTATTTTGTTTTAGATGGGGAATGTCGACCAATCCGCTTACTGCCAAACCAAAAATTGGTTCAGGAGAATCAATGCTGTGTCCGCCCGCCAGCGGAATTCCCGCTTCAATACAACTACTTTTACTTCCTTCAATTACCCGCGTTGCAACGGATGGCGGAAGTACATTTATAGGCCAACCCAAAATAGCAATGGCCATGATGGGTGTTCCGCCCATAGCATAAACATCACTGATTGCATTTGCTGATGCAATCCTTCCAAAATTATAGGGATCATCGACAATCGGCATAAAGAAGTCGGTTGTTGAAATCAGAGCGCTTCCGTTGCCAAGATCATAAGCTGCGGCATCGTCTTTGCTGTGGTTACCAACAATTAGCCGTTTGTTATCTGGCATACTGAAACTCGATTGAAGAATTTCATCCAAAATTTTTGGTGAGATTTTACATCCACAACCTGCGCCATGAGAATACTGTGTAAGTTTAACCGACTCCATTATGTTGTCTTTAGTAGTTCATTAGTTGCATATGCCGAATCAACCCGATCAGCCACGACGTTTGTTATCGGTGGCTTTGGCTCCGGTCTGTTCATTAATGCTTTTCCGTAGTGTTTATCATAGTATCGCAATAGAATTTGAAAACAATTCCGGATCTCACCTTTTTCCAAATGCTCCAATGCCGTCTTTGTTTCTAACCCACCCAGTCGTTTTTGAATTCGTTTGGTCGCTTCTGCTAATTCCGCTGTATCCAAAATTCCATACGTATTGACCAGGTGATCAACGCGATTTTCAAATGGTATATCTAAAAAGTAAATCGGTTGGGTTCTCATATATAACCAAAACGATTGCGGGACATTTACTGTTCCAATACGCTGACTCTCATCTTCAATCCAAATTGGTTTTTCGCCGTGTTCCTGCTGTGTTTGCGTCAATGCAACTGCAAGCCGATTTTCAAATAGTTCCTGACTGGGCTGCTTTGGAAGTCCAATGTTTCCAAACGCAGAACCTCGGTGTCCCGCTAAACCCTCCAAATCGACAACCGGCTCTTTTCTTCTGCTCAACTCTTCTAATACAACTGTCTTTCCAGAACCTGTATACCCTCCTAAAATATTCAGTCGCGGTTGTTGATTAAAAATCCCCAACACCCAATTCCGAAATGCTTTATATCCTCCAACCAGAGTGAATACCTTAAATCCATAGAGATCGAATAACCAAGCAACTCCCGCGCTTCGCATTCCGCCTCTCCAGCAATGAACAAGAATGATTTTGGATCCGCTTTTATCTTGTGCAGTTAACTTTTCTGCAACCTCTACCATGGAGCGCATTTTGGGACCAAAAAATTCCAGTCCCTTTTTAATTGCTTCTTCACGCGAACGTTGTTTATACAGGGTTCCTACCACCTTTCGCTCTTCATTGTCAAATAGAGCCAGATTGGTTGCTCCAGGAATATGTGCATGGAGGAACTCGCCTTCGCTTCGAACATCCACAACGGGATGCTGCTGGGCAAGAGCGATGAAGCGGTCGACAGAAATCTTTTCGATGCCCATCTTAGTCCATCGAACTTATTTGTTCATGCTGGTGAGGAACTCGTTGTTGTCTCGTGTTCCTTTCATTTGCTTTAATAAAAGCGACATGGCCTCTTCGCTGTTCATATCTGCAATATGATTGCGAATGATCCACATGCGCTGCAACACATCTTTATCCAGTAAGAGGTCTTCTCTTCGAGTGGATGATGCAGTAAGATCAATTGCAGGGAACATGCGCCTGTTCGCGAGACGTCTATCAAGCGCCAATTCCATGTTGCCAGTTCCTTTGAACTCTTCAAAGATCACTTCATCCATTTTGCTTCCTGTATCGATAAGTGCAGTTGCCAAAATGGTCAGCGATCCACCGTGTTCAATTTTTCGAGCAGCACCAAAGAATTGCTTAGGCTTTTGCATTGCATTCGCCTCAACACCACCAGAAAGCACCTTACCTGAAGAAGGAGCCACGGTGTTGTGCGCACGCGCCAAACGAGTTATGGAATCCAACAAAATCACCACATCGTGTCCACACTCTACCAATCGTTTTGCTTTTTGCAGCGCCATAGTCGACACCTTTACGTGTTTTTCAGCGGGCTCATCAAATGTTGATGCCAATACCTCTGCTTTTACGCTTCGCTCCATATCGGTCACCTCTTCCGGACGCTCATCAATCAACACCACCATGAGATAGCACTCGGGGTGATTGGTTGCAATTGCATTGGCAACCTCTTTCAGTAACATGGTCTTACCCACTTTCGGTTGTGCAACAATCAATCCACGCTGACCTTTGCCCAACGGCGTGAACAGGTCCATCATACGCGTAGAATACAGATCCGATTTTGTATACAGATTGAATTTTTCAAACGGAAACAACGGAGTCAGGTAATCAAAGGGAACCCGATCGCGCACTTCTTCCGGAAGACGACCATTAACGGTGTCTACTTTGGTGAGTGCAAAATATTTTTCACCCTCCTTCGGGGG
>JAFMES010000123.1 GCA_017856605.1 Chitinophagaceae bacterium | reverse complement strand
TATCCCGACCGCGACGGCCACGTAACGCTAGATGCCTGTATCATGGACGAACATGGCAACTGCGGTTCGGTAATGTGCCTTGAACATATTATGCACCCCATATCCGTAGCACGAAAGGTCATGGAAAAAACCCCGCATGTGATCTTAGTGGGACAAGGCGCTCTACAGTTTGCTCTTCAAAATGGTTTTACCAAACACAACCTGCTCACCCCCGATAGCGAAGAAGCTTGGAAAGAATGGCTTAAAAAGTCAGAGTACAAGCCGGTCATGAATATTGAAAACTCGACCTATCAACAAACTCCACAAGCCGACTCTTTTCCAGGTTCTATCGATAACCACGATACCATTGGCATCCTGGCCTTGGACAGCAGTCGCAACCTGAGCGGTGGCTGCACCACCAGCGGAATGGCTTTTAAAATGCATGGTCGCGTAGGCGACTCCCCTGTTATTGGCGCAGGACTTTTTGTTGACAATGAAGTTGGAGCTGCAACCTCAACTGGTGTTGGAGAAGAAGTAATTAAATGCGTTGGTTCACACTTGGTTGTGGAGCTAATGCGACAGGGATATACTGCACCAGAGGCCTGTAAGAAAGCGGTTGAACGAATTGCAAACCGGGATCTTAAAAAGGCCCGCGAAATTCAAATTGGGTTCCTGGCGTTGGACAAAAAAGGGAACTATGGTGCTTATGCCCTACAAAAAGGCTTTACTTATTCTGTAAGAACGCCTGAAAAAGAGATAGTTATCGAGAGTGATTATCATTTTATTATCCGCCCTAGGTGATACCCATGTACGAACTAGAGATCATTGCTTTTGATATTGAAAGCTGCAAAGTGATAGAACAATGCGGTGGTTCCCGCATTGAGCTTTGTGCCAATCCAAGAGAAGGGGGAACTACCCCTTCCCCAGGGATGATTAAACAGGCAAGAGCTGCCTCTTCGATTCAACTTTTTCCAATTATTCGGCCTCGGGGAGGCGACTTCCTCTACTCTACCGAAGAGATTGAATCGATGATCACCGATATTGAGTGGTGCAAATCGGTTGGTTGCGATGGCGTAGTGATTGGCGTTTTGAATACCAATGGAGATGTCGATATGGAAGCATGCGCGCGCTTGGTGGAGGCAGCAGGTACACTGCAAGTAACATTTCATAGAGCATTTGACCGAGTGAGAGACCCATTCAAATCGTTGGAAGATATTATTGCATTGGGATGCAGGCGCATACTTACCAGTGGGTTACACCCCACAGCGATGGAGGGAGCTTCAATGATCGGTAAACTAATTGATTCAGCAGCCAATCGAATAACAATCATGGCAGGGTCGGGTGTACGATCAGACAATGTACAGTCCCTGGCAAAAACCACACGTGCCACTGCTTTTCACAGCTCTGCTCGAATAGAAATTGGATCAAAAATGAATTTTAAGAATACTGATATGAAAGAGGAGCTGCGACTGACCACTGTGGATTCAACGGAGATCAAGCGACTGAAGCACAAACTGGATGAATATTTTGAATTCAAATGAAACTATTTTTAAACAAGAATAGAAAGTATTTACTGGTCATCTCCTTCTTGGCTTTGATTGGTGGAATCTATTGGACATTTTTTGCTCCATCTCCAGTGGATTATAATACGCAAGTCAAGCCCATTTTGAATCAAAAATGCATCTCCTGTCACGGTGGGGTTAAGAAAAAAGGCGGATTCAGTCTCTTATTTAGAGAGGAAGCTTTGTCTCCCACCGAATCCGGTCATCCTGCTATCCTACCCGGTGATGCAGCCAACAGTGAATTGATAAAGCGACTGCATTCAACGGATCCAGAAGAGCGAATGCCTTACAAAGAAGATCCGCTTACCAAGGAAGAAATTTCCATTTTAACGCGATGGATTGATCAAGGTGCTCCTTTCAACCTCCATTGGTCGTACCAACCTGTACAACTTCCAACTCTACCAACCCGATCCATCTTTGATTTTTTCAGCAAAAATGAAAACAACGATATCGATCGATTCATAGACGAAGAATTGTCCAAAAAAGGTTTGTCTCGTGCAGATGAAGCAGCCAAGCGTACATTGCTTCGCCGTGTTAGTCTCGATCTCATCGGCATGCCTGCTCCAAAGGTGATCAGTGATGAGTTTATCTCAAGTAATGATGAAAACGCATACGAAAAAATGGTGGACGCCCTTCTTGCGTTACCTCAGTATGGAGAACGTTGGACGGCTATGTGGATGGATCTTGCCCGATATGCAGACACAAAAGGATACGAGCGTGATTACATTCGAACCATTTGGAGGTACCGCGATTGGCTTATTCAAGCATTCAATCAAGATAAACCCTACGATCAATTTTTAGTTGAACAATTAGCAGGAGATCTGCTACCCAATCCAAGTGACGAACAGTTTCTTGCGACTGCTTTTCATCGAAATACCATGACCAATGATGAAGGGGGAACCGATAACGAGGAATTCCGGACTGCGGCCGTCATAGACCGTGTAAATACAACCTGGGAAGCATTGATGGGAACAAGTTTTGCTTGCGTACAATGCCACTCGCATCCATACGATCCATTCCGACACGAAGAGTATTACCAATTCATGTCTTTTTTCAATGAGTCGCGCGATGAAGACACCTATGATGAATACCCTTTATTAAGGGAATTTCAACACCAAAGTAAACTTCAATACGATTCACTTATTACATGGCTGCAAACGCGCACCGATAAACATCAATTGGAGTTTTATCGACGACTGCTAAAAACTGGACAACAATGCATCAACAGCATTGCAAATGATTCCATGTCGAATGCAGCCCTGGAGGACACCAAGTTTTTACGACTCAGAAAAAATTCGCTTTCACGATTCTCCTCGATTGATTTTACAAATAAGTCAACCTTGTTGATTCGAATGAGAACAGGTGTCGCAGGCGGTAGGTTATCGATTACATTGGATAACCCATCAAACAGTCCCATTGCTCAACAACTCATTCCTTTAACAAAAGGAGAATGGGATATTGTATCAATTCAATTTCCTCCATCCTTAACTGGAAAACACACTGTTTATTTCACCTACTCTAATCCCCTACTCAAGTCCAATGAGGACAATGGAATGCTAATTGACTGGCTAGTACCTATTCCTTCCTTCCCAACTGGATCATCAGCCTCTATACAGTACAAAAATTTTATTTCATTACTGAATGAGCCAGATGCCATTTTCACTCCCATTATGGAAGAAAATCCTTCCTACATGAGAAGAAATACCTTTGTATTTGAGCGGGGTAATTGGTTATTAAAGTCAAAAAAAGTCACCTCTGGAATTCCAGCACTATTCAAAACCGATAAAATTGGAAATCCTTCTACGCGACTGGAAATGGCGATGTGGATGACGAATAAACAAAATCCATTGGTTTCACGCACGATGGTCAATCGCCTGTGGGAGCAATTGTTTGGCCAAGGTATAGTCGAATCACTTGAAGACCTCGGTTCACAAGGAATTGCACCTACTCATCAGGAATTGCTGGATTACCTCGCTTATCGATTCATGTACGATGACAAATGGAGCATAAAGAAGACATTGAAACGAATGGTGATGTCTGCAACCTATCGACAGTCGTCTGTAGCAAGTCAAAAAGCCTTGAAAATTGATCCCCTCAATAAATACTATTCGCATGCTCCTCGTATACGATTGACCGCAGAACAAATCAGAGATCAGGCATTGAGCGTCACTGGAAAACTGAGTAAAAAAATGTATGGCCCAAGTGTAATGCCTTATCAGCCCGATGGCATTTGGGCATCACCCTACGATGGACGTTCCTGGAAAAAAAGCGAAGGAGAAGATCAATACAGAAGAGCCATCTATACTTATTGGAAACGCACTGGACCTTACCCATCGTTTATAAGCTTTGATGGGACTGCTCGTGAAGTATGCACGGCAAGAAGAATACGAACCAATACTCCTCTCCAGGCACTTACCCTTTTGAATGACTCAACCTATTGGGATCTATCCGTTCAATGGGCTAAACAATTGCTTCCACAATCTGATTATAAAATTTCTAACGCCATAGAAGAGGGTTATCTGAACGCAACTGGAAATACGATTCAGGAAAGTAAAAAAAAGGCGTTGATTCGACTGTATGAAAATGGTCTCAAGAAAATACAGCAAGAGCCACATCGTCTAAATGAAATGCTGGCCGATAGCATCGAACGAAAAGATTCAAAACAAATTGCTGCATTCTCTATTGTGACCAATACCATACTTAATCTGGATGAAGTCATTACAAAAAATGAATGATCATGTCATTGGATAAGCTCATGCAAGAAGCCAGACAGACAACGCTTTCGTATCAAACACGACGGCATTTCCTTAACCAATGCCGAACAGGAATGGGTGCAATGGCACTGGGTTCGTTATTGGAAGGTTGTGGATTGTTTTCTTCTAAAGATGAACTCAGTATTACAAATCCACTGCATGTTAAAGCTCCTCAATTTCCAGGAAAAGCAAAATCAGTTATTTTCTTGCATATGGCTGGCGCTCCTTCACAATTGGAAATGTTTGATTACAAGCCAGAACTAGTGAAGATGGATGGACTTCCTTGTCCTGAATCATTTTTAAACGGAAAAAAATTTGCTTTCATCCGGGGTGTTCCTTCTTTATTGGGACCACAAACGAGCTTTAAGCAATACGGAGAAAGTGGAGCCTGGCTTTCGGATAATTTACCTGAGTTTAGAAAAGTAATCGACGACGTTTGCTTGTTAAAAGCTGTAAACACCGATCAATTCAATCATGCACCTGCACAATTGCTGATGCATTGTGGAACGGCTCGTCTGGGTAGACCAAGCATGGGATCTTGGGTCACCTATGGATTGGGAACTGAAAACAGTAACCTGCCTGGTTTTGTTGTATTGACTTCCGGGGGAAGAAATCCAGATGCTGGAAAAAGTGTTTGGGGCAGTGGATTTTTACCTTCTGTATACCAAGGAGTTCAATGCCGCTCAGAAGGGGATCCAGTACTGTTCCTTAAAGACCCCAACGGACTAAACCGAGATATGCGAAAAGCTTCCATAAAAGCAATTAACGAAATAAATGAACTATCCTATAACGAATACAACGATCCAGAGATTCTCTCCCGAATCTCACAATATGAGATGGCCTTCAAGATGCAAATAACCGTGCCAGAAGTCATGAGTATAGCAGATGAGCCTGCTTATATCCATGAGTTATATGGTACAGCACCTGGACAGGAATCTTTTGCAAATAATGCTTTGCTTGCTCGCAAACTGGTAGAGCGAGGTGTTCGTTTTGTACAATTGTTTGATTGGGGTTGGGACAGCCACGGTACGGATCCAGGCACAGCTTTGGATCTTGGCTTTATAAAAAAATGCAGAGAAAATGATAAAGCAGT
The DNA here is from genome assembly GCA_017856605.1 of Chitinophagaceae bacterium. Taxonomy (GTDB): domain Bacteria; phylum Bacteroidota; class Bacteroidia; order Chitinophagales; family Chitinophagaceae; genus Pollutibacter. The sequence goes on along the minus strand of JAFMES010000123.1, from coordinate 953 downwards.
TACAGCCCTATTGCTCGATCTGAAGCAACGGGGAATGTTGGAAGAAACTCTTGTAGTTTGGGGTGGAGAATTTGGTAGAACTCCAATGCAAGAAAATCGAGATGGTAAACAGAATCATCATAAGGGAAGAGATCACCATTCAGATGCATTTACCATGTGGATGGCGGGTGGAGGTATACGAAAAGGATACAGTCATGGCGAGACCGATCCAATTGGATACAACGCAATAAGCGGCAAGGTTTCTGTCTATGATGTGCAAGCCACCATACTTCAACAGCTGGGATTCAATCATGAAGAATTGACGTATCCATTCCAGGGAAGAAATTTCAGATTAACAGATGTTTTTGGGAAAGTAATTGATGAAGTAATCGTATGAACCTGATAGAATACGTTGGTCGATTTCATCCCCTACTGGTTCATTTGCCCATTGGGATTTTAATTTTTGCGCTGGTCATTGATGTTGTGGAATGGAAACGTCCCAGTTTTCAGTCGCCCATCGACACCCAACTCATCCTTTGGATAGGGACTTTTGCAGCACTACTTTCCGTTGGGAGTGGATACGTGTTGGCTCAATCGGGTGACTACCCTATCGAAGCATTGGATCTTCACAAGCAGCTAGGATTTCTCACCTGCTTCTTCTTTTTAATCTATTCTTCATTCAGGAATTTAATCATCACAAAAAAATCCGCACATGCTTTTACGACTCTTATCGGATTGCTGTTATTGATTCTAACTGGTCATAAGGGCGGAAGCCTTACCCATGGATCGAGCTATTTATATGAACTGGTGAATGTATCCACTCATCAGGATAATCAAACCAGCATTGACCCTTTGGATGAAAATGAGCTTAAATCATTTGAAAAACTTGGCTGGGTTGTTTCCTCCGTTTCTCAAGAGGATGGTCGACTCCGTATTGTTGGTTTTAACCTTCAAGGTTCAATCAAAGATGCATT
>JAFMES010000122.1 GCA_017856605.1 Chitinophagaceae bacterium | reverse complement strand
CCCGGACGTAATCATCACCGATCCACCTCGGGCGGGAATGCATGAGGATCTGGTACAACAACTCCTCAAAATAGAAGCTCCCGTTGTGGTTTATGTCAGTTGTAATCCCGCTACACAGGCGCGTGATCTGCAGGGATTGTCGGGAAAATACCAGGTTACCGCTATTCGACCGGTGGATATGTTCCCGCACACGCACCATATTGAAAATGTAGTGCAACTGAAGCTAAGGAAGGATCGTTAAGGATCGTTAGATTTGCAGAACAATACAGCGTATGGATTCAGAAATCAGGCCGGGGAGGTTTCAGGTGTTGCCGGTAGTCATCAAAAACCTGATCATCATCAATGGACTGGTTTGGTTGGCACAGATAACGGTGGGACAAGATCTGTTGGGCATGGAGGATTTGTTTGCCTTGCATTATTTCACTTCCGATTACTATCATGTTTGGCAGTTCATTACCTACATGTTTTTGCATTCTTCTCAGTCGTTCTTCCATATTCTCTTCAATATGTTTGCGCTTTGGATGTTTGGTTCCATACTGGAGAATTTATGGGGACCCTCACGATTCCTTGCCTTTTATCTGGTATGTGGACTGGGAGCGGGTATTACACAAGCATTGGCGCTCAGTTATGACATCTCTCAGTACAATGCATTGTATGCATTGGGACAGATCAGCGCGGAAGAATTGTATATGCTATCCAATGTGCCTACGTTGGGTGCATCGGGTGCTGTGATGGGAATTTTTGCAGCCTTTGCCTATACGTTCCCCAACAGTCAAATGATTATTCTCCCAATACCTTTTCCAATCAAAGCCAAATGGGCTCTGTTGGGATTGGCTGTACTAGACCTGATTGGAGGAGTATCCTCTGCTTCATCCGGCATTGCCCACTTTGCGCATTTGGGTGGTGCAGCCGTTGGCATCATCATTGTGCTGATTTGGAACAGGCGCAACAGGAACAGATTTTATTAGGAGCATTCAATTAGATTGATTTAAGAAGATGGGGTACCGCGATTATCAAAAGAGCAGGGTTACGATGTGGAACACGACCAATCCATTGATCATGCTGATCATTTTGAATGTCATGTTCTTTATTTTGTTGAATTTCATCAAAAGCATTTATACGTTTTCGCATTTACAGGACGAAGCTTTTTACCGCAACATTTATCGCTGGTTTCAATTGTCGGCTGAGCCCATTAAAATTCTAACACGACCCTGGACAGTACTCACCATGCCATTTACAGAATTGAAACTGCTTATGGTAGTCAGCAATCTGATCTGGCTATGGACGTTTGGATTCTTGGTGCAGGACTTGATTGGTGACGATAAACTTTTTCCTGCCTATCTCTATAGTGCATTGGTAGGAGGATTGGGATTTGTGTTGACTGCACAAGTTGGATTTCCTGAGTTAGTCGATTCGATGTATTTCAACGGTCCCGTTTGTGGTATTGTGGGACTTTCTATTGTCGCAACAACCGTCTCACCCCGTTACCGCTTTTTCCCCATGATTGGAGGCGGTATTCCACTTTGGATCATTACCACTGTATTTGTATTGTTGAATGTGGTTGCAGTATCCTCTAACTTGTTGCTATTTATTCCCTACATCTGTGCGGGGGCGATGGGATTCTTATATACACGACTGTTGATGTCCGGCTATGATACCGGCTTCTGGATGAGTGAGCTGTACCGCTGGACGACCAACTGGTTTACACCGGGGAAGCGCAAAACGACTTCTATACGATCCACTCGCTTTTACGACGAAAAAGGTCGAGAGCCTTTTTCTAAACGAAGCAATTTGAATCAGCAACGCATCGATATGATCCTGGATAAGATCAATCAAAAGGGGTATGAGAACCTGACCGAGGAGGAGAAAAAAATTCTTCAACAGGCCAGTAAAGAAAAGTTCTGATGGGATCGTTGTTCCGAAAATTTTTATTGGGCATTCTGCTGTTGGTGAATCTGTTGATTTGCTGTGCATTTTTGATTTGCAGTTATGCTTCGTACCTCGATCCAAAGGATTTTTGGTATACGGGATTTCTGGGATTATTCTTTCCTTATTTTCTTTTCTTGCTTGTGTTTTTTCTGTTCTTCTGGTTGTTTATTCGTAGGTGGTGGACGTTATTTTCTCTGATTGCATTGATACTGGGAGGCACCTCCATAACGCAGTTGATCCCCTTAAATAATCGCACTGAATTTGTATTTGAAAAAAAGGAAGGAGACCTGCGGGTGATGACTTGGAATGTGCGTCATTTTATTCCATTTGATGAAAGTCAATTCAAACCCGATGGAGTAAAGCATAAGCAGGATGTGATCGATGAGATCAGGCAGTACCAGCCTGATATCATTTGTTTTCAGGAATTCGTTTCCATGCCCGATGATGGGGAGACCGATCCCTTTGCTTATTTGCGTGATAAATTAGGGTATCGGTATTTTCAGTTTGCAGGTACTGATATTTTTGGCACCAAGCAATATAGTGGGATTGCAATTTTTTCTCGTTATCCGATATTGGATGGAAATGCAGTGCCCTTTCCTGATTCATTTGACTCGAATGCTGAATCTCCGGTATATGCCGATGTGAAAGTAGGGGAGGATACGGTTCGCATTTTTTCCGTTCACCTGCAGTCGTTTGGGTTCAAGCAAGACGATTATCGTGCTATTGACGATTTGAAGCGGGATAGTGATCAGGAGCTCAGTGAATCTCGAAAATTGCTTTCCAAAATGAAGCAAACGTTTTATGCACATGGGCAGCAAGTGGATTATATTCAATCTGAGTTGGAAAATGCGCCGCATCCGGTGATTGTGGCGGGTGATTTGAATGATGTAGCCGGATCGTATGCGTACAGTGTGCTTAGGAGCGATCGTAAGGATGCGTTTTTGGAAAAAGGATTTGGATTGGGAGCGACATTTCTAAGTTCATCATCGTGGATCTTGAGGTTGCTTCCTACTTTAAGGATTGATTATATTTTTCATCCCAATGAGTATGCTACGCGGCAATTTGCCCGTGATGGGAAGCGGTTATCGGATCATTATTATTTGGTAGCCGATTTGAGTCGCGCTAGCACCCCTTTAAGATAATCTTGCGTTCCATGCAGTGGATTTTCTTGTAGCGCAGACCATTGAGGATAGCTGCCTTGTCGGCTGCAATGTTTATCTTTGTCGGTATATCCAGCGCATATGTCTTCATTCCAGGTGTATAATTCATTGACGCGACAGAAAGAGCGGTTTGAGTCGCTCATCCCCGGTAAAGTCGGCATGTACGTTTGCGGTCCCACTGTTAGCGGCGAAAGTCACCTTGGCCATGCTCGTCCCTTTATAACATTTGATATTCTCTATCGGTATTTGCGTCATCTGGGATACGAGGTTCGGTATGTGCGCAACATTACCGATGCCGGGCATTTTGAGGAAGAAGGTCGCGAGAGCGAGGATAAGATTTCCAAAAAGGCGGTTTTAGAAAAACTCGAGCCCATGGAGTTGGTGCAGAAGTACACCAATTTGTTTCATTGGGCCATGCGGGAGTTCAATAATTTGGAGCCGAGTATTGAACCAACCGCAACCGGTCACATTGTGGAGCAGATCGTAATGATTGAGCGAATCATTGCTGATGGGTATGCTTATGTAGTAAACGGTTCAGTTTATTTTGATGTAGAGAAGTACCATGCTGATTTTGGAGCGAAGGGAATGCAGTATGGAATATTGAGTGGTCGTATTATCGAGGATCAGTTGGAGACCACACGCGAGTTGGAGTTTCAGGATGAGAAGCGGAGCAAGATGGATTTTGCATTGTGGAAGAATGCTGCACCGGAGCACATCATGCGTTGGAAGAGTCCCTGGGGAATTGGTTTTCCAGGATGGCATATCGAGTGTTCAGCGATGAGCAGTAAGTATTTGGGAGAGGAGTTTGACATACATGGTGGTGGAATGGACTTGCAGTTTCCGCATCATGAGTGTGAGATTGCGCAGAGCGCGGTTTGTCACCATAAGATTCCTGCCCGTTTTTGGTTGCACAACAACATGATCACCATCAATGGTCGGAAGATGGGGAAGAGTTACAATAACGTGATCAAGTTGAGTGAGTTGTTTTCGGGAGCCCATGAAATTTTGACACAGGGGTATTCACCGATGACGGTCCGGTTTTTTATTCTTCAGACCCATTATCGCAGTACGTTGGATTTTAGCAATGATGCGTTGCAGGCGGCGGAGAAAGGATTACGTCGATTGTGGGAGGCGTTTGGTCAATTGAATAAATTGGATACGGATTCACGCGCCATTATTGCTGCTGGAGATCCCGACTTGGAGCAGAAATGCTATGAAGTATTGAGCAGACTTGACGAAGACATGGCCGATGATTTGAATACGGCGAAGGTGTTGGCAGGGTTATTTGAATTGGTACCGGTGATTAATTCCATTAAAGACGGCCACATAAAAATCGATGCGCTTACCACTGCAACGTTGCGCATGATGAAGGATCAATTTTCAACGTATTTAGTCGACATATTCGGTTTAAAAGAAGAACGCAAGCAAGATGATCAGAAATTAGGTGCCGTGTTGCAGTTGATTGCTGAGATCCGAAAGGATGCTCGTTCTCGAAAAGATTACGCAACATCGGATAAGATCAGAGATCAATTATTGAATGCCGGCATACAACTCAAAGACGAAAAAGACGGCGGCGTGAGTTGGGAGTTGGTGTGAAGAGGTTATTGCAATTCTTTCCAGAGTAAATCCTTCAATTCTTGTAGTCCTTTTCCGGCAACGGATGAGATAAAGAGGTGAGGAATTGTGTTGGGCAACTCTTTTTCAATTTCTTTTTTTAATTCATCATCGAGCATATCACTTTTGCTGATTGCGATGATGAATTTTTTATCGAGTAGTTCAGGATTGTATTGCTCGAGTTCACTCAGCAGAATTTCAAAATCTTTTCGATGGTGATTGCTGTCGGCTGGAATCATAAACAATAGAACCGGGTTTCTTTCAATGTGCCTCAGGAATCGGTGTCCCAGTCCTCTGCCTTCTGCTGCACCCTCAATGATTCCCGGAAGATCGGCAATGCAAAATGAGCGACCGTCTCGGTACTCAACCATTCCCAGTTGTGGAGTAAGGGTGGTGAATGCATAATCGGCTATCTTGGGTTTAGCAGCTGTAATGGATGAGAGTAATGTAGACTTACCTGCGTTGGGAAATCCAACTAGTCCCACATCTGCCAATACTTTAAGCTCCAATACTTTCCAGCCTTCAGAGCCCGGTTCACCGGGTTGCGCATAGTCCGGAGCTTGGTTGGTAGGTGTTGCAAAATTTTTGTTTCCCAATCCACCGCGACCGCCCTTTACCCATACGATTTCCTGTCCGTCTTCAAGAATTTCGCCATCTTTTGATCCCGATGTTTCGTCGAATGCAACTGTACCCAGTGGGACTTCAATGATTACATCTTTGCCATCGCGACCGGTCATGTTATTTTTATTTCCACCTTGACCATCTTCGGCAATCACATTTTTGAAATAACGCAGGTGGAGGAGTGTCCATAGATTCTTGTTGCCCCTTAAAATGATGTGTCCACCGCGACCGCCATCGCCGCCATCCGGGCCAGCCATGGGATTGAACTTCGTTCGCATGAAATGCTTACTTCCGGCACCACCATGACCGCTTTTACAAAATACCCGGATCTGATCAACGAAATTCGATTTTTCCATGGGTGTGCAAGGTACAAAATTGAATAGTTCTAAATTTTTAGAACCAATCTAAAATCAATTTGATTTAAGACCTTAAATTAGTAATTGATAACCAAACTGACTATGAATCACACGCTTAAAAGACTATTGTTTTTCATTCTTTTATTTATTTCCTCCACACTTCTAAATGCACAAGGACCGTTTGTTGGTACCATTGTCTCCAATAAAGGTAAAACTGCTATAAAGGCTGGTTGGGCTGGTGCAGTAGAGGTTGCAGCAGTCTATACGCCAGAAGTACTTTCAAAAGATGAAAGTTCCTTCCTTGGTGGGAGTATAAAAATTCCGGTTTGGCCATCCAAAAGCTTAAACTATGAAGGAGATTTATTTGTTGCTTTTTTCTTTACTTATACCGGCGGTGTACTACAAAAACCTACAATTGAACGAGCAAAATCTCAAGCATTTACAAGTACATATGCATTTTCGCCGGAATTAATATGGTTCAATAAAAAGATTGGTCTATCCATTCCGTTGGAAGTGGGTTATGGGCGTTCGCATTTAATTCAGGATTTCAGAAATCAATATGATGTATCCAGCAACGCCTATTTTGTAAAAAAAGGATTTTATTTTTCTACTGGATTGCGAATATACCTTTTCAATGCAGAGTGTCCTTATTTGAAGGGATT
>JAFMES010000121.1 GCA_017856605.1 Chitinophagaceae bacterium | reverse complement strand
CAAAGATTTTACTCCAAGCGATACTTCCGATCTTCAAGCGGGACAAAAAGTGGAGCATCAAAAATTTGGTTTTGGGGAAGTGGTAAAAATGGAAGGAGCGGCGCATAATCCCATTGCCACCATCAAATTCGACCTCAACGGAGAAAAGAAGATCATGCTCAACTATGCCAAGTTGAGGATCATTTCCTGAATTATATTCGTAAATAAAATCTGATTAGTATGCGGTACCTCATCGTGTTATTATCATTGGTCATTTCTGTTTCAAGCGTTTCTGCGCAAATACTTTCTGAACGCGAGCAGTCGCGCGTAGTGGACGAGATCCTTAATGAACGTTTCAATGTATTGCTACCGCAGCTGATGGACAGGACCGGCATTGATATGTGGGTGGTGATTTCAAGAGAATACAATGAAGATCCCGTGTTGAAGACCATGTTGCCATCGACTTGGCTCTCTGCGCGAAGAACCACGATGTTGGTATTTTATCGCAATGCAGAAAAAAATCAGATTGAAAAATTGGCCATTGCACGATACAATGTAGGGGAATCGATAAAGGCATCGTGGGATATGAAAAAGTTTCCTGATCAGTGGGACGCATTGAAAGATATCATCGTGCAACGCAATCCTAAAAAAATCGGAATCAACACTTCAGTTGATTATGGACATGCGGATGGTTTGGATCACACGCATCACGGAATGCTGATGAAAGCATTGCCCGAGGCACTGCGAACTCGAGTGGTGAGTGCAGAACCCTTGGCAGTCGCTTGGCTGGAAACCCGCACTGAGCGTGAGATGCAGATCTATCCGAAGTTGGTAAAGATCTCACACGATATCATTGCTGAAGGATTTTCTGCAAAGGTGATAACGCCGGGCGTAACTACCACAGATGACCTGGTGTGGTGGTTCCGACAAAAAGTTACGTCAATGGGATTAGAGACCTGGTTTCATCCTTCTGTAGCAATTCAACGAAACGATACCGCCAACTTTGAACACCTGCGGAGTTTTTCTGATCGACCCAAAGGCGATGTTGTTCGTCCTGGTGACCTCTTGCACGTTGACTTTGGTATAACGTATTTGCGATTGAACACTGATGTGCAGCAACATGCATATGTATTGCGACCAGGAGAAACTGATGCACCAGCTTCATTAAAGAAAGCGTTTGCAAATGGAAATCGCCTGCAAGATATTTTGACTTCACAATTCAACACCGGTCGCACCGGCAACGAAATGCTCTTGTCTGCTTTATCGCAAGCCAAATCTGAAGGCATTGTGCCAAGCATATACACTCATCCACTCGGATTGCACGGACACGCTGCTGGTCCCACCATCGGAATGTGGGATATGCAGCAGGGAGTGCCGGGCAGTGGGGATTACCGACTCTATCCCCGCACCGCCTATTCCATTGAACTCAATGCCAGCACCTTTATTCCCGAATGGGGTAAAGAAATCCGCATCATGCTGGAGGAGGATGGTTTTTATGATGGCAGCACCTTCTATTATATTGGTGGTAGGCAACAAAAAATGCATTTAGTCAAGTATTTCTAAAGTACTATAAAAAAAACACTACCTTTTATTGCATAGTACTGTAAAAAGTACTTATCTTTGTCCTGTTATTGGCATAAAACGCTCAAAAACAGTACAATGAACATTGAGAATACACAGAGCCAGATGAGGAAGGGGGTGTTGGAATTCTGCATCCTGTCCATCATTCAGCGGGGGGAGGCCTATCCAAGTGACATTATAGAAGAAATGAAGAAGTCGGGGTTGCACCTATTGGAAGGCACGCTGTATCCCTTATTAACCAGATTAAAGAACGCCGATCTGCTTGCTTACCGGTGGGTGGAAAGTTCGGGCGGTCCTCCCCGTAAATATTTTTCCCTCACCGAAAAGGGCCTGCAGTTTTATAAAGAACTCGAATCGACTTGGCGCGAGATGTCCGAGGGCGTAGAACGGGTCATTCATCCAACACAACAACCAACTCACAACTCATAACCGATTATATGAACAAGGTCATCAATATCAATTTTCAAGGTCGCGTTATCCCCATCGAGGAACCTGCGTATGAAGAATTGAAGAAATACGTAGAAAGCCTGCGTGCGCATTTTGCAAACGAAGAAGGTCGAGAAGAAATCATCAACGACATCGAGAACCGCATTGCGGAATTATTCAACGAGAGATTGAAATCGGGACAATCATTCATCAGCGTTAGCGATGTAGAAGCCATTATAGTTTCAATGGGAAGACCGGAGCAGTTTGATACAATGGGACTTGAATCCGATGAATCCGAATCATCCGCTGGTTCTCAACAAAGCAGTTACTCCTATCAGCGGGAGCCTCGAGGCTCACTCTACCGTAATCAAAATGATAAAATGATTGGAGGGGTGTGCAGCGGAATTGGTGCTTATCTAAAAATTGATACAACACTGGTTCGGGTATTGTTTGCGCTACTCGCATTTGGAGCATTTGGAACAGGAGTTGTGTTGTACATTGTTTTATGGGCCATATTGCCAGCACGCTTTATTGATAAAAATATTGTTGCACGTAAACTCTATCGTGATCCTGAACAAAAGGTAATCGGTGGAGTGTGCAGCGGCATTGCACATTATTTCAATATAGCAGTTTGGATACCACGACTGATATTTGCGCTTCCTTTACTACTCGGCGCTTTCGAGCTTCCATTTACTCTTATATTTTTTCCGGTTGCCGCATCATTCTCGAGTACAATTTTTTTAATCTACATCATACTATGGGTTGTAGTACCCAAAGCAGTATCTGCTTCTGAGAAATTGGAAATGAAGGGACAACGGGTTGATCTTGCATCAATTAAAAATAAAGTGCAGGACGGATTACAGGAGGTCAAAGATGTAGCTCAACAATTTGCAAATGAGACTGCTCCCGCAGCACGATCGACCGGGAATGCTTTTTTGAGGTTCATCGCAACAGCATTTAAAATTTTCATCTTTTTTATTTTGGGTATTGTTGCCATAACATTAATTGCAACACTTTTTGGATTGGGTGCTGCAGCCAGTGTTGTAATGCCCTTAAGGAGTTTCATAGCAGATGGTCAATTGATTTATTGGTATGCTTGGGGGACCTTGATTTTATTCATATTTGTCCCAATCATTGCCATTGTACAATGGCTAATCCGAGCAATCATTGGTCATAAAACCAAATCCAATGTGATTGCCATCACTCTGGGTTCTTTGTGGATCTTGGGTTGGGTTTGCATAACACTGTTGGTGTCAACGGTATCCCGACAGTTCAAACGCTCCGGTTCTGTGAAACAAGAAATCAGTTTGACTCAACCTGCTAACGGTAGAATGAAAATTCAATTCAATGAAGCCGAAGGAAACTATTATCCTTTTGACATGAATTGGGGTATTACAATAAATGATGAATCGGATTCCGATGACGGGGTGATGCTTTCTAATAATGAAGACAGCATTTTATTGTCTAATATTCGCATTCGACTATTCAAGAGTTCCGATACGCAATTCCGAGCCACATTGATTAGAAGAGCTCGGGGAAACACACCGGCAGATGCAGAGCGTTTTGCAGAAAAAATTGATTTCAGCATTGATCAGCAAGACAGTCTCTTATCGATACCGATTGCCTTTCCAATTACGCGTGAGACGAAGTTTCACAACCAGCAAGTTTCATTGGAGTTATTTGTCCCAGTAGGGAAAGAGATCTATATCGATCGCATGGCAGAGGACCTAAGTTGGTATACGTTGAGGAGTGGAGGAAGAGGGTTGAATATTCAGTTAGACCAGAATGACGAAGACGAGCAGGATTGGCGACCCGGCGTTTGGTACATCATGACCGATAACGGCTTAGAACGAAAGTTTAAAGAAGAAGTAGAGGAGGATCGCATCTTGGAAAAAATGAAAAGGAAATTTGAGCGAAGACTGGGACGTGAGAAGGATGATAATGAAGAAGAAGAGGAAGTCCCAGAACCGCCGGCTCCACCCCGTCAGCAAGAAACGGTTCGTTCAGTTGCACCATCCGTGGAATCCGGAAGAAGACTGGTTCTGGGGGCTCTAAGTCTATTGAAGCTGGGTCGATGATGGGCATCTTCCATTATCTTTGCGACCATGAAGTCGACTCCATTTACCGCTATGCATACTGCACTGGGCGCCAAGATGGCCGAGTTTGCAGGATACAATATGCCGATATCGTATTCGGGCATTAACGATGAACACCATTGTGTTCGAACCAACGTAGGAGTCTTTGATGTTAGCCATATGGGTGAGTTCATTCTCAAAGGATCCAATGCTTTGGCGCTGATCCAGCGTGTCACCAGCAACGATGCTTCCAAGTTGATCAATGGACAGGCACAGTACAGTTGTTTACCTAATGAGAATGGCGGAATCGTTGATGATCTGTTGGTGTATTGTGTAGAGCAGAACAGCGTATACATGCTTGTAGTAAATGCATCCAACATTCAGAAGGACTGGGATTGGATCATGCAGTTCAATGATGGAAGTGTGGAGATGCACAATATTTCGGATAAGACCTGTTTGTTGGCCGTTCAAGGTCCCAATGCCACCAAAATCCTACAGCCGCTTACCGAAATGGATATCCTTAATCTCAAGTACTACACCTTTGTCAAGGGAGTTTTTGCCGGAGTAGAAAATGTTTTGGTCAGTGCAACCGGCTATACAGGAGCCGGAGGAGTGGAAATTTATTTTGAAGACAAAGGGGACGATGCAAAAAAAATCTGGGACGCCATTTTTAGTGCGGGAGCTGAAGTAGGCATCAAACCTATTGGTCTCGGTGCTCGCGATACGCTACGTTTAGAGAAAGGCTATTGCCTGTACGGTAATGATATAGATGATTATTCAACACCTCTGGAAGCAGGACTTGGCTGGATCACAAAGTTTACCAAAGAGTTTACTGCATCAACGTATCTTAAAAAGCAAAAAGAGGGAGGAGTAGAGAAAAAACTGGTTGGATTTGAGATGGTGGAACGTGCTATTCCTCGTCACCATTACAAGATTCGCGATGCGGAAGGTAATCTGATTGGGAATGTTACCTCAGGAACACAATCTCCTACATTGAATAAAGGGATAGGTATGGGATATGTATTGAGTGAATTCGCGTCAGTGGGTGCTGAGCTATTTATTGATATACGCGACAAGCAAATGAAGGCTGTTGTGGTGCAACTTCCATTTGTAAAGTAATATGTCAGGCGAACGTTCTCTGTATACCTGCCTCTCTCCTGCTTTGCTGAACCTTTATGATATCAGCAACAGTACCGTTGTAATCATCGATGTTCTTCGTGCAACTTCTACTATTGCAACTGCTCTATACAATGGAGCATCTTCTGTAATTCCAGTGGCAAGCGTTCAGCAATGCATCGAATTGGGAAAAGAAGTAGGAGGCATTACCGCTGGAGAACGCGATGGTAAAGTAGCCGATGGATTGACCTATGGGAATTCTCCTTTTGAATACCCGCGTGATTTTATTGAAGGGAAGATTCTGGTACTTACAACTACCAATGGAACCAAGTTGTTGCACATGGCACTCGATAATGGTGCTTCAGAAATTATAACAGGTTCATTTCCTAATCTGTCTGCTGTTTGTGATCATTTGATTCAAAGCGAACGTAATGTATTGTTGAGCTGTTCCGCGTGGAAAGATCGCGTCAACATCGAAGACACATTATTTGCTGGAGCAGTAATCAATCGGATAAAACAGCATTTTACGATTCACTGCGATTCATCTAAAATGGCTGAATCACTATTTCTGGAAGCAGGTGAGGATCGTTTTAGTTTCATGAAGCAACGAGGCGCAACACATTATCATCGTCTTACCAATTATGGTTTGGAGAAAGATATTCGGTATTGCCTTTCTGCGGATCAGGCCAATGTACTGCCAATCTTTAAAGGAGACCGACTGATTGCAGAGTGATTAGCCAACAAATTTTTTCATGTTTTCTTCTCTGATGAAGTAGCGGTAATAGCGACGATCTTCCTCTGATCGAACCCGTTCAATTAAATCATCCTGTGTTTCAAACTGCATTTTGTATCGGTGATTGATCCGATTGAGGGTATCGGTTCTTACCTTCTTTTGTATCTCCAGTGATTTTTTACCTAGTCCCAATGCCGTATTCACGTCTTCAACCGAATAACTCTTTCCCAACTGACTTACTGCATAGATTTTTTGAATTAATTCCAATTCCATCGGCTTGAAAATGGCATCACTGGCATCACTCATTGCAAACTGCTGTTCAATTTTAATTCGTTTTCCTTCTTTCGACTTCCTTCTGCTATAGATTACCGCAATGAGTACCAGTACAACAACTCCAGGAATAATCAAATAATAGATGTTCCCCAACTTAGATACCGGGGTGTAAATCCGGTATCCTACTTTTTTAAAATCCTTTAGGCTGATGGGAATTGAATCCAACTGGTGAGTGGGGTCGTTGGATTGAGTAAAATATAAATA
>JAFMES010000120.1 GCA_017856605.1 Chitinophagaceae bacterium | reverse complement strand
TGCAGTTGCTTCTGGTCCCTTTAGTACAGTAATCGTCTCAATATCGCTTGGGTTGATATCAGCAATACGATTTTGGTAATCACTGGCTCGATTAGGTCGGTCCGATGCAAGTCCGATTCCCTGACCCCCACTGGAGGTTTCATTAATGGTTTGGTTATCGATGATGACCCCATCTACAACGTATAAGGGTTGATTGCTGAGTGAAAGAGAGTTGAAACCCCTAAGCACTACTGAAGAGGAGGCCCCAGCAACACCTGAAGTCTGATCCAAGGTCAAACCGGCAACTCGGCCAGCCAATCCGTTTAAGAAATTCTCCCGCTGTGTTTGTTGTAGTTCTTGTCCATCCACTTTCTGCACAGCATACCCAAGTTCGCGCGGATTTCGTTTGATGTCCATTGCAGTTACAACAACTTCGCCCAGCATAACATCTGCAGTTTTCAAACCAATTCTCAAATTCTGATTTGTGCTTATAGGCACATCAGCAGTTTCATAACCTACAGAGGAAAATTGCAGGACTTCACCAGCATTGACAGAAATACTAAAATTTCCCTTGCTATCTGTTTGTGTTGCACGTCGCGTACCTTTAACACGGATCGAAACTCCAGCTAAGGGTGTTTTGCCATCTTCAGCAATTACAGTCCCACTTACAACTTTTTCCTGTGCTACTACCTCCACCGGTAAAGACAACAGCGAAAAAGTGATAGCCGTGAGAGCTAAAATCAATTTTTTCATAACAGTTAGTTAGTTTTTTCTTATTTCCAACGGTTCTTACCTTCAAGCTAAGAAGTATTGGGCAATATTCAAAAAGAAGAAAAACACAAAATGCAACAAAATGAGAAGGGCAAAAGAAAACCGCAGCACGATGTACTGCGGTTAGTGGAGAATATCGGAGTCGAACCGACGACCTCTTGCATGCCATGCAAGCGCTCTAGCCAGCTGAGCTAATTCCCCAGTGGGATGCGAATTTAAACAAACAATTTAAAAGGGAGAAAAGTGAATAGAATTGCAACGGGTTATTTAGAACCTACGCGGACCCCTATTGAACCCACTACTGGATGGACGGTTCCCAAACCCTCCACCACCACTGGGTCGACCTCCACCGGATGGGCGATCTTCCGCAGCTTTAACTACTAATGGCTTTTTACCCAAAGAAATATCATTGAGGTTTTCAATGGCATCCTTGGCTTCATCCGCATTGGGCATATCGACAAAACCGAAACCGCGACTTTTACCCGTTTCGCGATCCATTGCAACTTTAGCTGATTTTACTGCACCGAATTTTTCAAAGATTTCCATGAGTTCTGCATCATCCAAATCATAGGGAAGACCGGCTACAAAGATGTTCATAGTGGATTTTTTACGTAATAAAGGTAATAGTTATTTAGCCTTTTGAAAGCATTTTCATAATTTAATGATGCGAAACCGTCATAATTGATGATTAATTTTAAAGATTCTTGCGAACTCTGCGGTTTAAATCGATAGTTTTTTTCATAGACAATACCAATTAAATGATTCATTCCATCATCAAAGACAAACCAACTCGACTATTTTTAATACTCGGAGGATTTTTTGTCGCCAATGCACTCATTGCTGAAGTTGTGGGTGTTAAATTGTTCTCGCTTGAGCGGACACTGGGCGCAGAACCCACCAACCATACCCTTTTTGGGGAATCGGGACTGGGATTCACTCTTTCTGCTGGGACATTGACTTGGCCCCTTGTGTTTATAATGACCGACATCATCAATGAATATTATGGAGTAAAAGGAGTTCGTTTTTTATCGATATTAACTGCTGGCATTATTGCTTTTGCTTTTTTAGTGTTTTACGGAGCCATACATATTGCGCCGGATGATTTTTGGTTGACATCACAAGCAGGAAATGGAGTCCCCAATATGCAATTTGCATATGCACAGATATTAGGACAAGGCATGAATATCATTTTTGCCTCCCTTACTGCTTTTTTAGTAGGACAACTTGCCGATGCCACCGTTTTCAAAAAAATCAAACTCATAACAGGCGACAAAGGAATCTGGATGCGCGCAACACTTTCTACTGTGATTTCACAACTCATCGATACGTTTTGCGTTGCATATATCTACCTTTACTTTTCACTTGGATTTTCCTTTGCTCGAGTAACTGCTATAGGATTAACAGGGTATGTTTACAAGTTTGTAGTTGCATTGCTTTGTACCCCGCTCATTTATTTGGTACACCATCTAATTGAAGAATACCTAGGCAAAACCAAGGCAAGCGAAATGAAACGTGCAGCATTAGCCGATCAGTAATCAGGCAGAATTTCGACCAGCATTGATGATTCCAAAAGAGCATCGCATCACCAGCTTTTCATAACTGCCGCGAAGCGGAGTGGGAATATTCTTTTCTTCCATTTCCCTCACTCGCGTCAATGCAAACTGTTGAATGGTAGTCAGGGGCAATACGATTCGTTCACGGGTTTGGATGGATATCTGCTCAATGGGATAGTCTTCCATCAAATCCGATTTTCCGGAAAGCATTAAAATATATTGGCGGGTCAGTTCATACTCCGATTGAATATCACTCCAGATCTCTCCATAAACAGGATGGTCAGATAAGTAGGCGGTTAATGGGAAGAAGCATTTTTTCATTGCCATCTCGCAATTATCTATCAAGGTCCTAAAAAAGGTCGATCGCTGATAAATCGCCTTCAAATCTTTCATTTTACCTTTTCTTTCCATCTCGCGCAATGCAGTCCCAACTCCATAGTACCCCGTAACATTTTGCTTCATCTGACTCCAAGATCCCACATAAGGAATCGCTCTTAAATCTTGTAGCGATAAACGAGAAGATCCTCCACGTTTAGCAGGTCGACTCCCAATATTGGTCTCTGCGTAAAACCGAAGGGGACTGGCATGTGTCAGGTAATCCATGAAATAGGGATGACTTCTCAGCTTCACATACGCATTAAAGCTTTCCTCGGCTAATTGATCGAGTAATTCCTGCTCCTGATCACTGAACGTACTTGCACCACTGGTGAACAATTGACTTGAAATTCCAGCATTCACCAACTGCTCCATATTAAATTGTGCAGATTCAACTGTTCCAAAATTTGAACTGACGGTTTGCCCCTGCACTGTTAATTCAATCTCTTTCTGAGAAATATCCCCTCCCATTGAAGCATAGAACTTATGCGTCTTACCTCCTCCGCGTGCGGGTGGACCTCCTCGACCATCAAAGAATACTATATCAATGTTGTATTTAGCCGATACAATCGACAATTCTTTTTTGGCCTTATAAATGCTATAGTTGGCCATAAGGTAACCTCCGTCTTTGGTTCCATCACTGAAGCCCAGCATCACGGTCTGCTTCCTACCCCTACGCTTTAGGTGATCCATATATGGAACAAAAGAATACAGCTCTTGCATTACCGATGCTGCATTGTGCAGATCATCGATGGTTTCAAACAACGGAATAATATCAACGTCGATAGCATTTCGTTTCCAGCCACCGGCTACAAATAATGCAAATGCCTCCAAAATGTGTTCAGGATATTTGCACTGACTGATGATGTATCGATCGCACCCCGATTTTCCATTTTGTTCTTGAATCTTTTTTATGATTCCGATGGTTGAAAGGGTATCCCGCGCAATGGGTGATGCAGTTGAGGCCAGTTCGCAAGGACCGCTCAATGCGGATAACCATTCCAGTTTTTGGTCACGACTGAGTGATGCATAATCGGGACCTTTCAATGATGTGCATAGTTCAGAAACAACTTCTGAATGTACTGCACTGTCTTGTCGTATATCGAGAGTCGCAAAATGGAGCCCAAAAAGATGCACACGGTGAATGAGCCCGTCTATCATTCCCAGGAATAGTCCGTTGTGCTGATGTATAATAGTTTCACGTAGTTGATACAGCGTATCTAAAACTTCCTGTTGGCTTAGATCAGCGCGATAACCTGGAATAAATATGTTATCGTAAAGACGTTTTTCGAGTTCTTGCAATTTAGCTTCTACCCCTTCAAAGGTGAGTCGCCTTCTTAATTTACGCACATCCATGTAGTAACACTTGATGATTGCACCTCTAAGGGCATCTGCCACCTTTAAAGTGATATCACTCGTTACAAATGGATTTCCATCCCGATCGCCTCCAGGCCAAAATCCCATTCGAATGAGGGAGTGAGTTGGATCATAAGAATCAGCGAATTGCTGCGCCATGATAGAAGCAATTTTTCCACTAGCGGGATAAAAAACATTTTCCAGATACCAGATTAAGCTAACTGCTTCATCGTAAGGCGTAGGCTTTTGCTTTTTGAAGAATGGCGTTTTCCCCAACTGTTGCAGATATATATTGATTTGATTGAGGTTATTATCAGCAATGGCTTTTGAAAGATCGTTAATGATTCCTAAGACAGAACCCGGATAGAATTGCGTTGGATGAGCAGTCAGCACCAATCGAACGGAGAAATCCCTCAGTCGTTTTTGCAGTTGTACTTGTTTGTCTTCCTGTATCACATCCGAGTGCAGTTGCTTGAGGGTCCCCAGTCCCTTCATGTCATTGAGTTTGGAAAAGGCAGCATCCTCCAGTGCATCGAAAAGAACTACTTGTCGCTCTACATACTGCACAAAACGAAACAACAGATCCAACTGCTGCTGCTCGGTGGTGTAAGTAGTATGGCGACTAAAAAAATCTTCGAGGATGGCGACAGGGCTCATTTTCTTTTTATATCCCTCCTCACAAAGGGATTGAAGCAATGAAAGCATGATTCCCGTTTTTTCGATGCGGTGAAAAGGCAAGGAAGTAAACAGGCTATTATAAAGTTGGTAACGAATGCCCACTTCGGTATTGAACCTCAAAATCTCGGTTGAAGAACTTATACTCATTTAGCTATTTATTGAGGAAAATGGGGCAATCGAAGTGTAAAAGTAAAATAAATTTAAAAAAATCTTTAATAGTGTAAGTTTTACACAAATGACATCCAACTATTTACGAATCAATGATATAAAAAATAGTTTCATCCATCAATGCGTAAAGATGAATGCCATTTCTAAAAAAAGTAACTATTTTTTACTCAATTCAGTGAACATTTTGTTTTATCTTCAGTTAGTAAAAGTTAGACGATTGTTGAAAGTGTGTGTAGGAGCCATAGGTTGTCATTTTTTTAACCAAAACTATACACGATGAGTCCCTTCTTTCTCGAGACAGCTATTGCTGCAGACAATTACGTGGCGTTTACGTTTTTCGTAGGCACCATGGCCATGATGGCCGCTTCGGTTTTCTTCTTTTTTGAGGTTGCAAATACAGACAAAGCATGGAGGACTTCTGTGCTCGTTTCTGGTTTGATCACCTTCATCGCAGCAGTTCACTATTATTACATGCGGGGGTACAACCTGGAGAACAACACTTCTCCTACCTTCTTCCGTTATGTAGACTGGTTGTTGACTGTTCCTTTGATGTGCGTTGAGTTTTACCTCATCACTAAAAAGGCAGGTGCAACAACTGGCTTGCTGTGGAAATTGATTTTCGCTTCTGTTGTCATGCTCGTAACTGGTTACTTCGGTGAAACCATCGATTTAGCTCACAGCTGGCAGTGGGGCCTTGCTTCTGGTATTGCTTACTTCTACATCGTTTACCTGGTATGGTTTGGCGATGTTGCAAAACTTGCCGGAGCTACTTCACCAGCCGTTGCAAAAGCAGTGAAAACACTTGCATGGTTCGTTCTGGTTGGTTGGGCTATCTATCCAATTGGTTACATCCAGGGTACTCCTGGTGGTCTGTTCGGAACTCAGATCGATTTCGGTCTGCCTATGGACGTGATCTACAACATCGGTGATGCTGTGAACAAGATCGGTTTCGGTCTCGTAATCTATGCATTGAGCCGTTCTGAATCTAAGTAAGAGGGAAGACACGCATATTCGTTGAAGGGCTCATGCGTTAGCATGAGCCCTTCTCTTTTCAAATGACAATAATGACATTTCCCCTTCAGCATCCACGACCCTTTCATCTGCTTACCTGGTTGAACGCAGGTATAGGGGTAGCCATGCTAATTTGGAACATCACCACGGGATCTTTACCCATGGGTTTTCAAATCGGGTATTTCACTACCATGATTGCAGTCACAGGGATCCCTCACGGGGCGCTCGATCATGTCATTGCCCGTGTAAACGACAAGCACCAAAATAAGCGCTTCAGCATGATTCAGTTCCTTGTGAAGTACTTGCTGGCAATGTCGCTTTACGCAATGTGCTGGATAGGGTTCCCTTCCATTAGCCTGCTGATTTTTCTGATTATTTCAGCATGGCATTTTGGAGAAACCGATATTGCAAACGTTTTCAACAACCTGGCGTGGAATGTAAGTCGTTTGCTATGGGGGTGCTTTGTTCTTCTCTTGATCTTACTAACCCATCAGCAAGAATCCATTGATATCATTTCACGCATCACCCATTATGAATCTGGAACGCAGCAGGTAATTCGTTT
>JAFMES010000119.1 GCA_017856605.1 Chitinophagaceae bacterium | reverse complement strand
TTGTTGACTGCCTCATCACCCGTGCCACTGGTTGCTTATCCCAATCCTGTTCGTACAAGTGTGCGCATAACAACCAAAGAAAAAATACACAGTGCTACAGAACCCATGTTGTACTTGATTTTACAAGATCTATCTGGTAAAACGGTAGCTACGCAACAGTTGGATTTACCAGCTTTAAATGCTGGGTATCAGTGGACACTACCTT
Source organism: Chitinophagaceae bacterium (assembly GCA_017856605.1). Classification (GTDB taxonomy): domain Bacteria; phylum Bacteroidota; class Bacteroidia; order Chitinophagales; family Chitinophagaceae; genus Pollutibacter. The sequence goes on along the minus strand of JAFMES010000119.1, from coordinate 6,295 downwards.
CCATGGCTAGTGGAATGTACGTTGTTCGCTTGCTAGAACAACAGTCCCAGATAGGATCTGTTAACATCATTAAAGTAAATAATTGATTATGACTAAGTATATAACCATTCTATTGCTCATTTTGACTGCACCGATCTTTACGTATAGTCAGCTTTCACCCGTACCTGATGGGATTATTTTTCAGGGGGTAGCAACTGACGCAAAAGGAAATCCTGCAAGCAATAGAAAGATCTATGTAAAAAATGCAATTCTTCAACAGTCGGCTACTGGGCCCACTCTATACGCAGAATCTTTCGAGGTAATGTCGTCTGTCGATGGAGTATTCACCATTGTCATTGGAAAAGGAAAGCGAACCAGCGGGGTAAATTCCCTTAACCAAATTGATTTTGAAAAAGGCCCGTTTTTCTTAAATATTAAGTCGGCAGTAGCGCCAACGGTTCCGCTGACCAATTGGAATCCGGATGATCAGTTTGTTGATATGGGGACTTCTCAATTTTGGACAGTGCCTTTTGCTATGTACGCTTCAAAAGTGGAAGGTTTTGATTTGAAACTTAATGCAGCAGATACTTCGGCAATGCTGAATAAGCGTATTGCAAGAGATACGCTTGGATTGAGCAAACGTCTGAATGATGCAGGACAAGCCATTAATAGGTTATTTACCCAAGAACTTCCAACGATTCAAGATAGTTTGAAGTTGCTGCGCAACCTACTTGCCCAAAAACTAGACTGGGCAGATACAGCTCAAATGCTGAACGCACGATTCTCAAGAGACACAGTAGGATTAAGTAATCGAATTGAGCAACGTGTTGACTTATATAGCAATCAATCTATTGAAGGAGTCAAAACGTTTCAGACTGTTGTAACGCCCTCTCTGAATGGCTTATCTATTGGTGTTGGTCGCGGTAGAGTCCATTCTTTAATAGTTTCTGGGAATGCTCAACTAAGTGGGTCTAATACGGGTGATCAAACCATTACGCTACAGGGAGATGTAACTGGAACTGGAACAGAACAAATTGCTACCGTCATCTCTGATGCAGCAGTAACAGCTTCTAAAATTGCAAGCAATAGTGTTAGTGGAGATAAGTTGACCCGAACCTTATTTGCCAGCATAGAGAATAGTCGGAAAAATATATTGTCTTCAATTAAGCTCACAGCAGCGCCTGGTCAGGTTTTGAATTTGGATGCTAGCGAGAATGTGGTTTTTTTCATTGAAGGTGAAGCAACAATAGGGGAAATAAGTGGTGGTGTTATGGGAAAAGTCATTCATATTGTGAACATCAATAAAGAGCATTATGTATACTTTCCTCATGGTGGAGCAATTTCTTGGAATGTGTCAAAATCAAATCCATACGGAAAATACCAGATCGATTATGAGGAAAATGTGAGCCTGATATATGATGGAACAAAATGGCTGATCTTGGCTGATTAAGTAAATAGCTCATTTAGCTGGAGTAGATCACGAATTGTACCAAATGATTGCTCGGCGTGATTTGAAATTTCGGACAAGGCAACCCACTTAACTTCAGTAATGTCTTCTTCTCTTTGTGGAATTAACATTTGATTGCTTGTGGTTTTCATTAGAAACCAATGGGATGGTTTGAGAATGATGCTCCCATTGTGCTCATAGGTGTGATAAGTAGTTGTTATGAATTTTATCAACTCGAGATTAGTGATACCTGTTTCTTCTATAACTTCTCGAATTGCACATTCTTCCCAAGTTTCTCCTGGATCAACTTTTCCTTTGGGCAGATCCCAATGTCCACGTCTGAAAATCATGAGCAACTCTTTATGCTGATTGAAGACTAATCCTCCGGCAGCGGTAATGATTTTTTTGTCTAAACAATATGAATCAAAATCCGCTTGGGAGTGAATTGATCGAATACCGCCTTGTTCATGCACCAAAATGTTCATAAATTGATTTTCAGTTCACAACTGCTTCCTTGAAATTTGTAGCATGACAAATGAAAAAACAGTTGCAGAAAAACTGCTTCAAGTTAATGCAGTCAAACTGAATCCGCAACAACCATTTACCTGGGCTTCCGGATGGAAAAGTCCCATTTATTGCGACAATCGAAAAGTTTTAGGTTTTCCCTATGTGAGAGATTTTATAAAGAGCGAGTTGTGTAATGTCATTTTCGAGCAGTTTCCGGATGCGGAACTGCTTGCAGGAGTGGCCACAGCAGGAATTGCCTGGGGAGCAATGGCAGCAGATCAGTTAAAACTGCCGTATATCTATGTTCGTCCCAAACCTAAAGAACATGGGCTTGGAAATCAAATCGAAGGCCATTACGAAAAAGGGATGAAAACCCTGATCATCGAGGACCTCATTTCTACCGGAAAGAGTTCATTGCAGGTGGTGGATGTGGTACGCGCTGCGGAATTAGAGGTAGTGGGTATGGTTTCCATTTTTACGTATGGCTTTAGCGTGGCTGAAAAGGCTTGCGATGCTGCTGGAGTAAAAGTAATTTCCCTCACCAACTACCCCACATTAATTGAACTTGCCATTGAAAGAGGATTGGTAAAATCGGAAGAGCAAAACACCTTGTTAAATTGGAGCCAGAATCCTTCGGAATGGGGGAAATGATGGTATTTTAGCAAAAATCTCATCATATGAAACAAATGCTCTTTGTATTTTTTTTGATTGGATTTGCATCGGTTGCAAGTGCTCAGCAGCAGAAACCCATAACGGTTTCGATTAATACACCCACTGTTCAATGTGATATGTGTAAGCGGAAAATTGAAGATTTTTTAAAGTATGAAGAAGGAGTAACAAAAGTGGTAGTTTATCCAAAACAAAAAAAGACAACGGTCACTTACTTGACAGACAGAACCAACTTGGAAAATATTAAGACTGCTATCGCGAATACGGGATACGATGCAGAAGAAGTAAAGGCAGAAAAAGACGCCTATAATAAACTTCCCGCTTGTTGTAAAAAGCCATCAGGAAAATAATTTTATTTGAATCAATTAATTGATTTACACTATTTTCCTTGCATCAATTCAATTGTTGATTTAATAAAATTTTCTCCATATTACCTTGATGCATCCTCTCATTTTCGTCGCTCAAGCTTTACCAATCGTACCATCGTTTTGGGTTCCAGTGGGCTTTTGACGCTTTCAGTCCCCATAAAAGGAGGAAGGGGAGTCCGATGTCCGCTTAAGGAAGTTGCCATAGATTATTCAAACGACTGGCAAACCAATCATTTTCGGACGTTGAGTTCCTGTTATGGGAAGTCGCCTTACTTTAGCTATTTTGCTGACGAGTTGCAGTCTCTTTTTCAACGTACCCCCCCTTTATTATTGGATTGGAATCTGTTGTGCCTTGGGTGGGTTTTCAACAAATTTGGACTGAAAATCGAGAAAATTATTACAACGATGGATCAATTGAAGGCAAATGGACCCTTGATTACCCCAAGGATCTATGAACCTAGAAATTATACTTCGGTTGAAAATGGCCCTTTTTTGAAATATGTTCAAGTTTTTGAAACGAAAACTGGCTTTTTCCCCAACATTTCAGTACTCGATCTCTTGTTTTGCGAGGGACCCACTGCAGTAGAATTAATTCATTGATTGCTAAACCAATTCGGCTCATAACGGTCTATTTTGTATCCCTTTTTTCAATAATTTGTGAAAGGTGTAGTCATGGGTAGAATAGTACCAGTCATATCGCTTATTCTAATATTCATCTCCTCAGTAGTCAATGCTCAAAATCTTTCAAATAAAGGAAAGGAGTTTTGGGTAGGGTATGGAGCCCATGTGGCCATGTGGGAAGAGGATCAAATTGGGAACCCTCCAAGGCCTAATCCATTAGCTGGTCAGCCTCGGACTGATGGAGGTGCTCAGGAAATGGTCCTTTACTTTACTTCTGATAAAAACTCTGTTGTTACAGTCGAAATACCTGGACTTTTGCAGGCTGGAATTCCATGGAGGAGAACGTATAACGTTACCGCTAATTCAGTTACTGCATCTGATCCAATTCCCAAAAATGCTGCCTCAGGCGGAGATGCCCGACTCGTAGAAGAAGGATTAAGTAACAAGGGTATCCATATCACAGCCACCATACCCATCATCGCGTATGCACATATTTTTAATCAGAGTGTTTCTGGTGCCACACTACTTTTTCCAGTAAGTACATTATCCCGAGAGTATTATTCATTGAATTTTACACAGGTTTCCAATCAAAACTATTCTTACTGTTTTGCTTATGTGATTGCAACAGAGGATAACACCACAATAGAAATTGAGCCCAGCGCAAATACCATACGACTTTCTCCCAGTGCTGCCCCTTTTCGTATCGTTCTTAATAAAGGAGAAATTTATAATATTTTTGGAAAGTTAAACGGTGGTGCAGGAGGTGCATTTACAGGGGAAGACCTAACTGGAACTGTAATCAGATCTGTTGCAACCGCTACCAGTCCATGTAAAAAAATTGCTGTGTTTTCTGGCTCAGGAAAACTCAGTATCTCGTGCAGACCTAATGCTGGAAGTTCAGATAATTACATGCAGCAAGCCTTCCCAACGAATGCCTGGGGAAAAAAATATCTAACTGCTCCCACTAGCAATCTTCCCAATAACTATTACCGTGTAGCTGTAAAAAACCCATCCACAATAGTTAGAAGAAACGGAGTTCCAATCACGGGGATCATTCGTAATTTTTATTATGAATTTCAATCGTCTAGTCCTGAAATTATTGAAGCCGATCAACCCATCATGGTCGCACAGTACATTTCAACAGCTCCTCAAAATAGTCTATGTAATATTGGTGCTACTGGCAATTTGGGTGATCCAGAAATGATTTATTTGAGCCCCATTGAGCAAACAATAAATAAGGTGACGATTAATTCAACTGGCAGTTTTGCAATCTCACAGCATTTTTTAAATCTAGTCATTCACAGGGAAGGGGTAGCCCCTGGTAGAAAATTGTTGTTGGATGGTGCACCCATTACTGCGACTCCCATTATCCATCCAGGCGATCCTAACTACGTTTATTTTCAAATTCCTCTTTTTACTGGTTCGCATACCATTGATTCAGATTCTGGTTTCAATGCTATCGCATATGGTTATGGAGGGTTTGAGTCATACGGATACAATGCTGGAACAAATGTTATTGATTTGAACCAATTTGTGTCAGTTGACAATGAATTTGGGACGGTACCTTTTCCTTCGACATGCAAAAATTCTCCATTCAAATTTTCAATAACCTTACCCTATAAGCCATTGAAAATTCAATGGAAGTTCAACAATACCAATAGTTATTTATTGGATAATTCAGGTGTGGCTGCAACGGATCCACCTGCATTTACAAATAGTGGAAATGAAATCCCACCCGATAGCACATATTTTAGTCCTTATGATGGTAAACCTCTCTTTGTTTACCGGTTAGCAAATTTGTATAGTTTTAATTTCAACGGTGATTTTCCAGTTAAACTCATACTTACCAATCCAACTGGTAGCGGTTGTACCGGAGAGCAGGAGATTGATTATGATGTTCGGGTTTTTGATCCTCCTGTCACAAAAATTGTAGCAACATCTTCTGGCTGTATCAATGATGCAATCCAATTGAATACAGTGAATGTTTTAGAACCTGATGTGTCACCTCTCAAATATGTATGGAATATTGCTGGAACTGTCGTAGAAAGGAATGTGCCCAATTATTTATTGAGTCCATTTACAACCGAAGGCCCCAAGCAAATTAAAATGAAACTCATTACGAACATTGGATGTGTGAGTGACTTAATGGATACTACTTTAGAGTTGTCGGCACGACCAAAACCAAATTTCACTCCAGATGCAATTAAGTGCTTACAAAAAGATTTTGCAGTAAAAGATGCTGCTTTGCCAGGTTCTACCACGACTTTCTCTGCATTGACCAAGTGGCAATGGCAATTGGACGGTGTTTATAATGCCGTGACTACCTCACCGACTGATTTAACACTCAATTTGAATCAGCCTTCTACGACTATAAAAATGATCTTGACGTCTAACACAGGTTGTGTGGACTCAACCGAACGAACCATTGACATTTGGCCCAATCCGGTCATCAATCTTCCGCTTCCTGAATCCTGTGTTAAGGATATTCCAACCTTCACCAGTGGGGCCATTATTGACCGAAGCAGGAAATTAATAAAGTACGATTGGGACTTTGGTGATCCAGGAACCGCTGATAACAAACAATCTGATACAAAACCTGGGCCATTCAAACACTTTTATGCTTTACCAGGAAGCTACCCTATAAAACATATAGTTACATCTGAGGATGGTTGCGTCACCATCAAAGACACCACATTTGAAGTTA
>JAFMES010000118.1 GCA_017856605.1 Chitinophagaceae bacterium | reverse complement strand
GTTTCATTTATCCTTCCTCTTGGGTACAGTTTTAATCTGGATGGAAGCATGATGTACATGACTTTTGCGAGTCTTGCCATAGCACAGGCCTATGGCATTCAAATTGATTTGGGCACCCAACTCACGATGTTGTTGGTCCTGATGCTTACCAGCAAAGGAATTGCAGGAGTGCCCCGTGCCTCGCTGGTTGTTGTCACTGCTACCTGTGCCATGTTCAATATTCCTGCCGAAGGCATTGCGTTGATATTGCCTATTGATCATTTTTGCGATATGTTTCGAACCATGACCAACGTGATTGGTAATGCACTGGCGACAACAGCAGTCAGTAAATGGGAAGGTGAATTAACCGATGCAGTTGCGCCAGCAGAAGCATAAAAGTCATTAATTGAATAAATATATGCGTGTATGATGTTAGAAGTGGTGTTTCAGTGGAGCGACTTGCTGAATCCGGAGTTTTACATTCAGCATGGGGGATTGTGGCTGTTCTTATTTATTGTATTTGCGGAGACGGGATTGTTTGCCGGGTTTTTTCTGCCAGGCGATTCATTGCTTTTTGTTGCTGGCATCTACAGCAATGAATTGGCTTCTGAATTGATTAACCTCAACAACGATGTGCTCAATTTATTGATGGTCTGCCTATTTGTAATTGGTGCTGGGATTTTGGGCAACACCGTTGGGTATTGGTTTGGTGCCGCCAGTGGTCCCTATTTATTCAACCGACCCGATACGTTTTTTTTCAAGAAGAAGCATTTGTTTACTGCACGCGATTTTTATGAAAAACACGGAGGAGGTGCAATCGTGTTTGCTCGTTTTCTTCCCATCATTAGGACGTTTGCCCCGATTATTGCAGGAATTGTGCGGATGGAGAAATCCAAGTTTGGATTGTATAACATCATAGGATGTATCGCATGGGTACTGAGCATGATGTTTGCCGGTCACTATCTCTATAAATTCTTTTTAAGTCAATACGGATTTGATCTGAAAGAGCGACTTGAATACATTGTGTTGGGAATTGTGTTGGTGACGACTGCGCCGGTTTTAATTCGAATAGTTAGAAAAAAATAAACACCTTAATACAGCCAGTATGAGTATCCGAGATAGTTTATCCAAAGAACATTTTTTAAATGTTGCTGTGATTGTTGCCGCGCTCGGTTATTTTGTCGACATCTACGATCTTCTCTTATTCACCATCGTTCGTGAGCCCAGTCTTCGGGGGATCAATGTGCAAGACGCCGATATGCTGGCTGCGAGCACCCACATCATCAATTATCAGATGATCGGTTTGTTGATTGGAGGAATTGTATGGGGCATCATGGGGGACCGACGCGGTAGGTTGAGCGTATTGTTTGGATCCATCTTATTGTATTCTATCGCAAACTTTGTAACAGGATATGTGCAGACCGTGGATCAGTATGCATGGTTGCGCTTTATTGCCGGCATTGGGTTGGCAGGTGAACTGGGTGCGGGTATCACATTGGTCAGTGAGATCATGCCCAAAAAGAGTCGCGGTGTAATGACCTCTTTTGTAGCAGGTGTTGGCTTGTTTGGTGCGGTTGTGGCGTTCATTGTTTACAAGACCACGGGGGATTGGCGACTCTGTTATAAAATTGGAGGGGTATTGGGAATTCTATTGTTATTCCTGCGTATTCGGGTATCGGAGAGCAGCATCTTTAAAAATATTGAGGCCAAGCATGTATCCAAGGGTAATCTTCTCATGTTCTTTAATAGCCGGGATCGGTTCACCAAATACCTATTGGCTATTTTGATTGGATTACCCACTTGGTTTGTGATCGGCATCATGCTCAATCTCAGCAATCGATTTGCAACGGAATTGTATGGAGTCAATGCAGTAGATTCCGGAGAGTCCATCATGTTTGGCTACATCGGAATTGCTTTGGGAGATATTTTTATTGGCTTTGTCAGTCAGTATTTCAAAAGCCGAAAGAAAGCACTTTATTTGTTTTATGCGATGACGTTTCTCGGAGCGATTTATTTTTTCAGTCCTCTCAATAACTCCGACACCAGTATGTATGCAGTGTCTTTTTATCTTGGCTTCTCAACCGGCTTCTGGGCCATTTTTGTCACCATGGGAGCCGAGCATTTTGGGACCAACATCCGAGCAACAGCTGCCACTACAATTCCCAATATGGTACGAGGGGCCTTGCCCTTAATGAACCTGTTGTTCAAAGATTATTTTCAGGGAGAGTTGGGTATCAGTTTGCTGCAAAGCGGAATTTATACAGCGCTGATTGTTGCTGTCATATCCGTGGTAGCGCTCTACTTTACAGAAGAGACCTTTCACAAGGACCTTGATTTTGTGGAGGAGTAGACGCCTGATGCAGGATCAACCCAATACCTCATTCATCGAACGAACAGCTGCGGCACTTTTTGCAAACGCTTCTTGTTCGGATGCAGTAAGTTCAAGGGGAAGAATTTTTTCCCAGCCATTTTTACCGATGACAACGGGTACACCAAGACAAATATCTTTTTGTCCGTATTCTCCATCGAGTGCCACACAGCAGGTGAACAGTTTCTTTTCATCCCGAAGTATACTGCTAACCAGCGCTGCCCCAGCAGCTCCCGGTGCATACCACGCAGATGTGCCGATCAGTTTTGTCAACGTAGCACCACCAACCATGGTGTCGGCTACAATCTTCTCCTGTTGTTCTTGAGAAAGGAATTGGGTGACTGGAATACTGTTCCAGGTTGCTTTGCTGATTAAAGGAATCATGGTTGTATCACCGTGACCACCAATCACAATTGCATTCAAGTCGCTTGCGCTGCAACCCAGGTGCTGAGAAAGTTGGTATTTAAAGCGACTGCTGTCCAATGTTCCACCCATTCCGATGATCCTGTTTTTGGGGAGACCAGTCGATTTAAGCGCCAGGTAAGTCATGGTGTCCATGGGGTTACTGATCACAATGAGAATGGTATTGGGAGAATGTTGAAGTACATTTTCACAAACGGTCTTTACAATTCCGGCATTGGTTCCAATCAATTCCTCTCGGGTCATTCCCGGCTTGCGTGGAATACCTGAAGTAATCACCACTACATCGCTGCCTGCAGTTTTGGAATAGTCATTCGTTGATCCTGTAATAACGGTATCAAATCCAAGCAAAGCAGCTGTTTGCTGCATGTCCTGGGCTTTTCCCTCAGCGAGTCCCTCTTTGATATCCAATAAAACCAAATTGGTACAGATTCCTGCACGAGCAATATTGTCTGCGCACGTAGCGCCAACTGCTCCTGCTCCGATGACCGTTACTTTCATATACGTAAGTGTTGAAGGTGATTGAATGAACTCAGCGGCGCAAAGGTAGGACGGAATTTCACAAATTGGATTAACTTTGCAGCCTCTAAAACTTTTTTTATGGCCAATACAGCAGATATCTCCAGGGGAATGATCATAAAACTCGATGGCAGTTTATATACGGTAGTTGAGTTTGGCGAGAACAAGACTGCACGAGCCGCCGCAAAGGTATGGGCCAAGTTGAAGGGGGTGGACAATAATCGCTCCATTGAAAAGACTTGGAACAGTGGCGACAACATTTACCCTGTGCGCGTAGAGCGTAAAGGCTATCAGTACCTATATAAGGACGATACCGGGTATAACTTTATGGACAATGAGACCTTTGAGCAGGTCGCGGTTCAGGAAAATTTGGTGGATGCCCCCCAGTTCCTTACCGAGGGTCAGGAAGTATCTGTCCTCTTCAATACTGAAACTGAGCAGCCCATGAGTGTGGAGCTTCCCGATAAAGTGGTATCAAAAATTACCTACTCGGAGCCTGGATTAAAAGGGGATACCGCTACGAGGACCCTAAAGCCAGCAACCGTTGCAACCGGAGCTACCGTAATGGTTCCTTTGTTTGTCAATGAAGGAGATGTGATTCGGATCAATACCAAAACCGGCGAATATATTGAAAGAGTAAAAGATTGATTTTAAGCGAAAAATCGCTTAAAATGACTCAAAAAGCCCCGATTTTCACCAAAATCGAGGCTTTTTTGTTTAAAAATCAATAGTTTTTATTTTGGGTGTTTGATCATTTTACCCCTACCTTTACCTGCTCATACGTAACCCAAACTGTCAAAAATGGATCTGAAACACATTCAAGACCTCGTGAAAATGGTCAACAAGTCCAACATCACCGAGTTGTCCATTGAAGAGAAAGACTTCAAGATCACCATTAAGCAAAAAGAGGAAAGGGTAGTGGCGTCAGCACCGGTACAAGTATACCAGCAGCCGGCTCCTGCACCAGCCCCTTCGGTTTCTGCCCCTGCTTCATCGGCATCCGGAGGTGCACCTCAAAAGCAAGAAGCCGACAATTTGCTTACCATTAAAAGTCCCATGATCGGCACCTTCTACCGCAAACCAGCACCTGGCAAGCCCAACTTCGTTGAGGAAGGTGATGAGGTGAGGTCAGGTAAAGTAGTTTGCGTCATTGAAGCCATGAAGTTGTTCAACGAAATTGAGAGTGAAGTCAGCGGCCGGATCGTAAAGATCTTGGTTGAAGATGCTTCTCCAGTTGAATACGATCAGCCCTTGTTTCTGGTTGAACCTGCTTGAGATCGGGTTGACTAATTCATCACGCAAATCAGTCGCATGACAAAGGATTCTAAAAAGAGTTTCAAAAAGATATTGATTGCGAACAGGGGTGAAATCGCCCTTCGTGTTATTCGCACCTGCAAAGAGATGGGCATTAAAACTGTTGCAGTATATTCTACTGCCGACAAAGACAGTCTCCACGTAAAATTTGCAGATGAAGCCGTGTGCATCGGCAAGCCGTCCAGCTCAGATTCGTATTTGAACATCCCACATTTGATGTCGGCGATGGAGATCACCAATGCAGATGCAGTGCATCCAGGCTATGGATTTCTTGCTGAGAATGCAAAGTTTGCAGAGATCTGTGGTGAGCATGGCATCAAGTTCATTGGTCCCACGCCCGATCAGATCAGATCGATGGGAGATAAGATAACGGCGAAGGAAACCATGATCAAAGCTGGAGTACCCGTTGTTCCTGGAAGCGAAGGGTTATTGCAAAGTGTAGAAGAAGCAAAACAAATTGCAAAAGAGATTGGCTATCCAGTGATGATGAAAGCTACTGCAGGTGGTGGGGGAAAGGGGATGCGCGTGGTTTGGGAAGAAAGCGAATTGGAGAAAGCCTATAACACAGCGAAAGCGGAAGCGCTTGCGTCGTTCAAAAACGATGGACTCTACATGGAAAAATTTGTAGAGGAACCTCGACACATTGAAATACAGGTTGCGGGAGATCGATATGGAAAAGTTTGTCACATGAGTGAGCGGGATTGTTCCATTCAGCGCCGTCACCAAAAACTGGTAGAAGAATCTCCTTCTCCATTCATGACAGATGAGTTGCGCGAGCGCATGGGTGCAGCTGCTGTAAAAGCAGCAGAAGCCATTGGCTATGAAAGTGTGGGCACAATTGAGTTCTTGGTAGATAAGCACCGGAACTTTTATTTCATGGAAATGAATACCCGAATTCAGGTTGAACATTGTGTTACTGAAGAAGTCACCAATTTTGATTTAATAAAAGAACAGATCAAGATTGCGGCTGGGGAGCCCATATCGGGCAGGCATTATTTTCCAGAAATGCACGCCATTGAGTGCCGCATCAATGCGGAGGATCCTTATAATGATTTTCGTCCCAGTCCCGGTAAGATTACTGTTCTGCACCAACCCGGGGGACATGGCATTCGGATTGATTCTCACGTGTACGCAGGGTATGTTATTCCTCCATACTATGATTCCATGATCGCCAAGATCATTGCCATTGCTCGAACACGCAAAGAGGCCATCGACACCATGAGCAGGGCGTTGAGTGAATATGTGATTGAGGGTGTAAAAACAACGATCCCTTTTCATCAACAGTTGATGCGCAATGAGAGTTTCATCAATGGTAACTTCACCACCAAATTTTTAGAAACATTTAAAATGCAATAGGATCCGTGGTTGGTATCCAACAAAAAACCTCCTTGTCTACAAGGAGGTTTTTTTATTATTCAATTTTTCAATCGACTATCTCAAGAAGAGCATCTCTCTGTACTTAGGAAGTTCCCATTCAGAGTCATCCACCAAGAGTTCCAGTTTATCTACGGAGTAGCGGATCTGATCAAAATAAGGCTTCACTTTATCGCAATACGCAACAGCTTTATCTCTGGAGGATCCAAGGTTGTTTGCTGCTTTTCTTGCTTCTGTCATTTCCTCGGTGAGAACCTGTACTTTATTGATGTGCTCAGAAATTTCATTGAGTACATTGAGTTGCGCTTTGTATCCTTCTGCTTTTACTCCAATCTCTTTCAGGCCTTTGATGTTTTCAATCAGTACATTCTGATAACGAATGGCGGCTGGGAGGATATGGTTTCCAGCAAGATCACCAATCACGCGTCCTTCAATCTGTACATACTTGATGTATTTCTCGAGTTCGATTTCGTGACGAGCTTCAAGTTCTTTGTGGGTGAGTACTTTGTGCTTTGCGAAAAGTCCCATTGCCTTTTCACTCACCAATGCATCGAGTGCAAGTGGAGTGGTTTTCAAATTGGGCAATCCGCGTTTTGCAGCTTCTTTCTGC